>CAYXZE010000129.1:0-6973 GCA_964469395.1 uncultured Luteolibacter sp. | reverse complement strand
GCCTCGCGCTGGCCGACGCCCAGATCCACGCGCCTAACGAAAACTTCCCGGTCGAGAATTTCGAGGCCGGCATCCGCCTGAATCAGGCGTTGCTTGAAGAACTGGCTCTTTAATATCCGACCGATCCGTCCGCCCGGTCGGATCATCTATCATTTCCCCAATGTCCGACTCCATCACCCCGCCCGCCAAGCTCGACTTCATCCGCGAAATCATCGCCGATGACCTCGCCACCGGCAAGCACGCCACCACCATCACCCGTTTCCCGCCGGAGCCTAACGGCTACCTGCACATCGGCCACGCCAAGTCGATCTGCCTGAACTTCGGCATCGCCCGGGAAAACCAGTCCATCGGCGCGAAGTGCCACCTTCGTTTCGACGATACCAACCCGGAGAAGGAAGAAACCGAATACGTCGAAAGCATCAAGGCGGACGTCAAATGGCTCGGCTTCGACTGGGGGGACGACCTCTATTTCGCCAGCGACTATTTCGAGTTTTTCCACGACTGCGCCGTCCACCTCATCCGCGAGGGCAAGGCCTATGTCGAACAGCAATCCGCCGAGGAAATGCGCGCCAACCGGGGCAACCTCACCACTCCCGGCACGCCGTCGCCGTTCCGCGACCGGCCGGTGGCGGAAAACCTCGACCTCTTCGCCCGCATGAAGGCGGGGGAGTTCAAGGAAGGGGAATGCGTCCTGCGCGCCAAAATCGACCTCGCCTCGCCGAACATGAACCTGCGCGATCCGGTGCTCTATCGGATCATGCACGCGGAGCATCACAACACCGGCGGCGCTTGGTGCATCTATCCGCTCTACGATTTCGCGCATCCGCTTGAAGACGCGCTGGAACACATCACCCACTCGTTGTGTACCCTGGAGTTTGAAAACCACCGCCCGCTTTACGACTGGTTCATCGAAAACTGCCCGGTGCCGTCCAAGCCGCGGCAAATCGAGTTCGCCCGCCTCAACCTGACCTACACTGTCATGAGCAAGCGCAAGCTGCTCCAGCTCGTGCAGGAAGGCCACGTGAGTGGCTGGGACGATCCGCGTTTGCCGACGATCTCGGGCCTCCGCCGCCGCGGCTATCCGCCGGAAGCCGTGGTGCATTTCTGCAAACGCGTGGGCATCACCAAGTTCAGCGGCACGACGGATGTGGCGTTGTTAGAGTTCGATGTCAGGGATTACCTCAACCACTCCGCGCCGCGCCGCATGGCAGTGCTCGATCCGGTGAAGGTGGTTTTGGAAAACTGGTCCGCAGAACCACTCGCTACGGTGGAGGTTCCCAATCACCCGCAAAACCCGGAAATGGGCAACCGCAGGATTCCGATTTCCAACGAAATCTGGATCGAGCGCGAGGATTTCATGGAGGTGCCGGAGAAGAAGTTTTTCCGCCTCGGACCGGATCGTCATGTCCGCCTCAAGGGCGGACACATCATCCGCTGCACCGGTTTTGAAAAAGACGCGGATGGAACCATCACCCTCATCCGTGCGGAAATCCTCCCCGGCACGGTCGGTGTCGATACCCCGGAAGGCGTGGTTTGCAAGGCGGCGATCCATTGGGTGGATGTCGCGACCGGCGCGGATGCGGAGGTCCGCATTTATGACAGACTCTTCAACGTCGAGGATCCGGATGCCGCGGAAGGCGGATTCCTAACAGTCATCAACCCGGATTCCCTGAAGGTTCTAACCGCCAGAATCGAGCCCGCGCTCGCCACTGCGCCAGCCGGTTTTTCCTGCCAGTTCGACCGCACCGGCTATTTCATCGCCGACGCCATCGACCACCAGCCCGGCACGAAACCCGTCTTCAACCGCACCGTCGCGCTTAAGGATTCCTGGGTGAAAAAAGGCGGGAGATGAGGGAGGGGGCCGACCGTTGATTTCGGCGGGATGGTTTTTCTTCAAAGTTGATAACGAGGCGGAATATGAAGGAATTGTTCGACGATAAAATCAGGGTGCTGATAAGTGTGTTTTTGATTTTATTTGCCCTGCCGGGATGCTCCGACCGATCCGCGGCCAAGTCGCTCATAGGGCTTCCGGTGGTTGAATTCCGTGTGGAATCGGGATTCCGATTCCGGAGAGAGTATTTGGTATACTCAAGGAAAAGCGAAGGCGAGGTTAAGATTTTCAATCGGATTTGTTCAAAATTTGAAACGAAATTCAATGACCCCGAAATATTCAATCCGCCGGCTATGGAATATGAGGTTGGCAAGGTTGGTTTTAAGCCCGATATCTCGAAGTGGTTTGATGAAATTTACACGAACGCATTATCGAGGCATTACTCTATTTCATCAAAAAATCTGTTAAGCACTGTAAACGTTTACGAATCTGAGAATTATGTATGCGTCATTTTGGCGGATGGTTCGTGAATCGATAGAGTGAACCGTCGCGCTTAAAGACTCGTGGGTGAAGAAGGGCGGACGATAAGGAGGGTTGAACTCCGGTCAACCCGGGTCGACGGAACGTCGACCCTCCTTACGTCCCCGGCAGCTTCAGTTTCCCGAGTTCGTGCTCGATGATCCGCTCGCATTCCTGGATCTGGAGCTGGCGGCGGGTGCGGGCTTCCTCGGCGAGTTGTTCGAGGGTGTCGATGTCGTAGAGATAGACTTCCTCGATTTCGCCGACAGCCGGATCGATGTCGCGGGGGACGGCGATGTCGATGAAGAACAAGGGGCGGTATTTCCGGGCGCGGCGGGCTTTTTCCACATCGGCGCGCTGGACGATGGCGTGGGGAGCGCCGGTGGAGGAAATGACCACGTCCACCCGCTCCAGCACGTTTTGCCAATCGTCGAAACGCACCGCGCTGCCGCCCATTTCGGCGGCCAGTTCCTGCGCGCGGTCGAACGAGCGGTTCGCCACGAAGATCGATCGCGCGCCGCGGGAAACCAGGCTCTGCGCGGTGATCCGGCTCATTTCACCCGCGCCGAGGATCATGACCTCGCTGTTTTTCAAGTGGCCGAAAATCTTTTCCGCCAGGTCCACGGCGACGTTGCCGACGGAAGTGGAGCCTTCCTGGATCGAGGTTTCCGTCCGCACTTTTTTGCCGACGTTGAAGGCTTTTTGGAAAAGCTTGTTGAGGACGGAACCGGTGGCGCCGGCTTCGAGCGCCGAGCTGTAGGCTTGTTTCACCTGGCCGAAAATTTCCGTCTCGCCCAGCATCATCGAGTCCAGCCCGCTGACCACCCGGCAGAGGTGGCGGGCGGCCTCGGCTTTTTCCTTGCGGTAGAAATGCGCGGCCACACTCGAGTCTAACTGGATTTTTTCCGCCAGCCGCGTCTCGACGAGCGTGAACGCCGCCTGCGCGTCTTCCGCGGCGAGGTAGAACTCGGTGCGGTTGCAGGTGGAAATGACCACGCCTTCGGTGGCTTCCGCCAGCGTGACCAATTCGTTCGCCGCCTCGCCCAGCTTGGTCGAGCCCACGGCGAAGCGTTCCCGCACGTCCACGGGGGCGGTGCGGTGGTTGAGGCCTAGGCAGAGCAGTTCCATCAGACGAAAGCGAAAACCACCAGGGACAGCACGAACAACACCACCGCCGACAGCGAGAACCGCCGGCCCGTCAATCCACGCACCTGTTTGATGCCTAAAAGCAATGCGTAAGCCACCCACACCGCGACTGCGGCGATGAGATGCCCCCACGCGGATGCCGTGTGAGGCATCAGGAAACCGGCGATGATGCCGACGGTCAGCAGGAGTCCGCCCAGTTTGAGCAGCCGTTCCATGGAAACCAGCAGCTCGCGCACCGGCGGCAGGTTGCGGAACAGCCCGCTTTTCAAATGGTGGTCCTTCAATTGCTTGTCCAGCACCAGAAACATGACGCCCGCCACGGCGGCCAGGGCGAGGGCTCCGTAGGCGAGCACGGACATCGCCGAATGCGTCTCGTGCCAGGGATTTCCGCCGGGAAGTTTCAGCGGGTTGGAAGCCAGCGTGCCGGGAACCAACGCCAGACTTTGGAAAATCACCACCACCGGCGCGGTGAAGACGCCTAACAGGGAAATCCGGTAGGCCGGGCCGATCAGGAGGTAAAAGAGGGTCAGCGACCACGCCAGAAACGCCAGGATTTCCCCCCGGTCCATCAGCGGGCAGGCCGCGCGCATTTCCCCGCGCACGGCGAGAAAGCCGATCTGGCAGGCGAACGCGCCGATCATCCAGGCCACCGTCCAATGGCTGCGGTGCCCGCGGTGCACGGAAATCATGCCCCAGATCCCGCCGATGGCGGCGAGCAGGGTGGCGGCGATGAGAAACCAGCGGTCCATGGCCCATCCATGGAGTCCTGCGGCGTCACGCGCAAGTCAAAGGGGAGGGCGGGGGTGAGTTTGCTTCCTGAAATTTTGACAGCCGGGTCATCTTGGCTATGGTCCGCCCGTTCCCACGAACTCCCAACCTTTTCAAACCATGAGCGAAACAACCGTCGAAAAACACACCTTCCAAGCCGAGATCCAGCAACTGCTCGATCTGGTGGTTCACTCCCTCTACACCGATAAGGAAATTTTCCTCCGCGAGCTGATTTCCAACGCCTCGGACTCGATGGAGAAACTCCGCCACATCGAGGCCACGGAAAAGGACATCCACGACGCCGGAGCCCCGTTGGAAATCCACATCACCACCGATGCGGAGGCCAAGACGCTGACCATTTCGGACGCCGGCATCGGCATGACGCACGACGAACTGGTGAAAAACCTGGGCACCATCGCCCACTCGGGCACCAAGGCGTTTTTGAAAAACCTCAAGGACAGCGGCAGCACGCCGGGCAACATGATCGGCCAGTTCGGCGTCGGGTTTTACTCGGCGTTCATGGTGGCGGACGAAGTGAAGGTCCACACCCGCAGCTATCGGACGGAGGGCGGGGAGCTCGTCTGGATCAGCGATGGCAAGACCGGCTACGAGATCGAGGAATCCCCCGGCCAGACGCGCGGGGTGAAAATCGTGATGCACCTGAAGGAGGAGCTCGGCGAGTATGCCGAGGAAACCCGCATCAAGCACCTCATCGAGACTTACAGCAACTTCGTCGGCTTCCCGATTTTCCTCAACGGCAAGCGCATCAACGAGGTGGAGGCGTTGTGGCTGAAGAACAAATCCGAGATCACCGAGGACGAATACAAGGCGTTCTATCAATTCGCCGGCAAGGCCTTCGACGAGCCCGCCTACCGCCTGCATTTCAGCGCCGACGCGCCGATCGCGATCAACGCGCTGGTGTTCGCGCCGAGCGAGAATCCCGAGCGCATGGGCTTCGGCAAGGTCGATGGCGGCGTCTCGCTTTACTCGAAAAAAGTCCTCATCGATGCGGACCCGAAAGGCCTGCTGCCGGACTGGATGCGTTTCCTGAAAGGCGTCGTGGACAGTGCGGACCTGCCGCTGAACATCTCGCGCGAGACGATGCAGGACAGCGCGCTGATCCGCAAACTCGGCGCGGTCATCAGCAAGCGGGTGATCAAGATGCTCGAAAAGGAAGCCGAGTCCGATCCCGCGAAATACCGCAGCTTCTATCTCAAGTTCGACCGCTTCTTCAAGGAAGGCATCGCCACCGATTACGCGAACCGCGAGGCGTTGGCGAAATTGCTGCGCTTCGAGTCGTCTCTAACCGATCCGGGCGCGGTCTGCGGATTCGCGGACTACGTGTCGCGGGCCAAGGACGGGCAGGAGTCGATCTATTACCTCGTCGGCGGCAGCCGCGAGCAGGTGGAGAGCAGCCCGTATATCGAGGCGTTCAAGGCGCGCGGGCTGGAGGTCATCTATTTCACCGACGCGGTGGACGAATACGTCGTCGATTCACTCGGCACGTTCGAGGGCAAGAAACTCGTTTCCATTCGCCACGGCGGCGTGGACCTGGAGGATCACGCGCCGGAAGGTGAGGGGCTTTCCGAGGAGAAAACCACCGGACTTTGCGATTTCCTCAAGCAGGAACTCGGCGATCGCGTGACCGCCGTTTCCAGCGGCAAGCGGCTGGTGGACAGCCCGGTGATCGCGCTGGTTCCCGCCGATGGCATGAGCCCGCAGATGCGCCAGATGATGAAGGCGATGGACGAGAATTTCAAAGACGAGATCAAGGTGGAGCTGGAAATCAACCCGCGCCATCCGCTGGTCAAGAAACTCGCCGATGCCAAGGACGCCAACCCCGAGCTGGCCAAGCTCGTGGCGCTCCAAATGCTCGACAACGCGCTGATCGCCGCCGGATTGTTAGATGACGCGCGCGACACCGTTTCCCGGATGAACACGCTGATGGAAAAGGCCATGGGCTGACTTGGATTTTCAACCACAGATGAACAGGATGCACGCAGATGGAAGAGATTAAGGAATTGAACCCATCAGCATTCTTATCCCGTCTTTCATCTGCGTTTATCCATCTGCGGTTTGATTTTCGCATGAACGACATCCAGCGATGAAAGCCTTTTGCCCCGAATGCAAAAACAGCCTGACCGGACCCAAGTCCGCGTTGGGCACCCGCGTCAATTGCCCCGAGTGCCGGCATGCGTTCTACTGGACGGACCGCCAGCACGACGGGGAGACGTTCGTGGTCTATGACCTCGAAACGACCGGTCTGGACCCGGAGCAGGACGAGTTCATCCAGATCGCGGCGATGCGGTTTTGCGCGGGCAGTCTGTGCCCGGAGGAAACGTTCGCCAGCTACGCCAAACCGCGGCGGCCGATCTCCGCGTTCATCGAGAGTTACACCGGGGTGGGGGACCACCACGTCCGCAACGCGAACCGACCGGAGGAAGTGTTGTGTGAGTTTTCCGCGTGGGCGGGGGAGGCGACCCTGATCGCGCACAACGGCCTGCGCTTCGATAGCAAGTTTCTGGCAGCGACTTGCCGCCGGCACGGCCTGCCGACGCGCGAGGTTCACAGCATCGACTCGATCCACATGTCGAAGATGTTGTTCGGCAAGACGCGGGGCACCGGGCATTCGCTGGACCACCTCATTTCGCGGTTGCGGATCGACTCACACGGCATCCGCCGCCACGACGCGCGCGGAGACGTGGAAAT
>CAYXZE010000128.1:0-7000 GCA_964469395.1 uncultured Luteolibacter sp. | reverse complement strand
CCTCCATCAGATGGCGGTCCTTGAAAGTCCCCGGCTCCATCTCGTCGGCATTGCAGACGAGGTATCGCGGCCGTGGCGAGCCCTCCCCCTGAGGCACCAGACTCCATTTCAAACCCGTCGCAAACCCAGCACCGCCCCGCCCGCGGAGATTCGATGTTTTCACCAGTTCGATCACCTCCGCCGGACTCATTTCCCGCCAGACCTTCCGCGCCGCCTCATACCCGCCAAGCCGCGAATACCCGGCGAAATCGGGCGGCGGCTGGCCGGGACGGATGTGCTCGGTGAGGGGACGTTCCATGGCACGAACAAGGGTTGGGCCTCCGCGCGCAAACGGGGAGAAACCGGATGATCACCCGGCATATTGCGGAAATTCAGCGGCAATGCAAGATATTCGGTGCCGAATCCGAATCATCGCTCTACAGTCACCCGTGCCGCTCCAGAATCTCATCAATCCGATCCATCGTCAGATTCCCGTGAGTCGTTCCGCCAATCATCATCGCGGGTGCGGCATCGCAGGCACCGAGGCAGACGATTGGCAGCAAGGTGAACCGTCCGTCCGGCGTGGTGCCGCCCATTTCGATGCCGAGTTTCTCTTTCAAATGAGCACAAACTCCACCGCATCCCATCACCCAGCAGCTCACGCTGTCGCAGACATGAATGACATGGCGGCCCACCGGACGCCGATAGATGAGACTGTAAAACGTCGCCACGCCATCCACCTCGTGCGGTGACATCTCCAACAGCGCGGCCACATCTTTCAACGCCTCGTCCGAAACCCACCCGCGGTGACGCTGGACGATCTTGAGCGCATCGACACAGACCGCCTGCTTGTCGGGATAGCGCGACAACTCTTCCTCGATTTCCTGGCGTTCCGCGTCGGTGAGCATGGCTGGTGGGTGAGGTTATGTGTTAAAGGTTATTTGAAATCATGTCTTTCACTTCCAACTATGAACATTTAACAAATTAACCCTGTTTACCGATCAATATCAGCGAGCACATAATCCACGCTGCCGAGGATGGCGAGCAGATCCGGAATCATGTGGCCGCGACTGATGGTCGGAACGATTTGAAGGTGGGGAAACGACGGGCTGCGGATGCGGGTGCGGTAAGACATGCCGTCCTTGTCGCTGATCAGATAGTAGCCGTTCATGCCCTTGGTGGCCTCCACGCTGCACATGGCCTCCCCGGCGGGAATCACCGGTCCCCAGCTCACGTTGAGGAAATGGGTGATGAGCGTCTCGATGTCGTGCATCGTCCGGTCCTTCGGCGGCGGGCAGGCCAGCGGATGGTCCGCCTTGTAGGGACCGGGCGGCATGTTTTTGAGACATTGCCCGATGATCCGCAGGCTCTGGCGCATTTCCGCGACGCGCACCACGCCGCGGTCATAACAATCGCCGCGACTGGCGGTGGGGATCTCGAACTCGAACTGATCGTATCCGGCATAAGGCCGCTTTTTCCTCAAATCCCAATCGCAGCCGGTCGCGCGCAGACCGGGGCCGGTCACGCCCCAGTCGATGGCTTCCGCCGTGGTGTAGGCGCCGATGCCGACGGTGCGCTGCTTGAAAATACGGTTCGCCATCACCATGCCGTCGTATTCCTTGAGCCGCGGCGGCAGGTATTTCAGGAAATCCGCCACCAGCGCGTCCCATCCATCTGGCAGATCCTGAGCCACGCCGCCGATGCGGAACCAGTTCGGATGCATCCGCGCGCCGCAGATCGACTCGATGATCCCCAGCAGTTTCTCCCGGTCGTTGAACATATAAAAAACCGGCGACATCTGGCCGACGTCCTGGGCAAAGGTCCCATACCACACCAGATGACTGGAAATGCGGAACAGCTCGCACAGCATGATGCGGATCACCTTCGCCCGGTCCGGCACCTCGATCCCCGCCATTTTCTCAATGGTCAGCAGATAGGGCAGATTGTTCATCACGCCGCCGAGATAATCCACCCGATCAGTATAGGGAATGTAAGTGTGCCACGACTGCCGCTCGCCCATTTTTTCCGCGCCGCGGTGGTGAAAGCCGATGTCCGGCACCACATCGACGATTTCCTCGCCGTCGAGCTGGAGAATAAGCCGCAGCACGCCATGGGTGCCGGGATGCTGGGGGCCGATGTTTAAAAACAGATATTCGCTGTCCTCCCCCTCTTCCTTAAGTCCCCAATCCGCGGGTTTGAATTGCAACGCCGCCTGTTCCGCATCCTCCTTTTCGGGAGTCAGTTGAAACGGCCCCATCTCGGTCGCGCGGGCGGGATGCTCCTTGCGCAAAGGATGGCCGCTCCAGGTTTGCGGCATCAGGATGCGGCGCAGACAGGGATGCCCTTCGAAACGGATGCCGAACATGTCCCAAACCTCGCGCTCATACCAATTCGCCGTCTCCCAGACGCCGGTGGCGGTCGGGATCACGGGATGCTCGCCCTGAAGCGCGGCCTTGATCCGGACATCGGCATTGTCGCGGATCGAGAGCAGATGATAGACCACGGAGAAATCAGCGGGCGGCTGGCCGTCGCGGTGCTTGCGGTGGCGCTCGTCGATCGCCGTTAGATCATACAGCATGGCGTATCCCCGCTCCTTGAGGCGGCGGAGCACCTCGACGACCCGCTCCCCGGCAACCCAAAACGTCGGCACGCCATCGCGCGTTTCCTGACGGAGGGATTCCACTCCGAGGATTCCGGCTATCGGGTCTGCGAGTTCGGGAGACATGTCCTAGGATTCGTCCGGCGGTGATAGATAAGTCATCTTGACGCGCTCCTCGTGCTTGAGATCGCGCTGGCAGACGCGGCCGTTTTTTTCCACGCCTTGCGGGCCGACCACCCAGCTCAGCGGGCGCTTTTCATTTCCCACCGCCTCCTGCAGCAACAACAACCCCTGCATGAACGCATCCGGTCGCGGCGGGCAGCCGGGCACATAGACATCGACCGGCAGGAACTTATCCACGCCCTGGACCACGCTGTAAATGTCATACATTCCACCGGAATTCGCGCACGAACCCATCGAAATCACCCAGCGCGGTTCCATCATTTGTTCATAAAGCCGCCGCACCACCGGCGCCATTTTGATGAAAACGGTGCCGGCCACCACCATCACGTCCGCCTCCCGCGGCGAGCCGCGCATCACCTCGGCCCCGAAGCGGGCGATGTCATACTTGCTGGTCAGACTGGTCGCCATTTCCACGAAGCAGCAGGACAGCCCGAAATGAAACGGCCACAACGAATTGCTGCGCCCCCATGCGACGAGATCCTGCAACCGCGCCATCGCGAGAACTTTGCCGACCGCCTCATCGATCGGTCGCTCGCCCACCGGCGGCACCGGGTCGCCCGGTCTGGAAATGCGGACGTTCATCCGCCCTCCTTTCCCGTCAGCCTGGCCCGTCCGCGCGGCGAGCGCGGTTCGCTCCAATCCAGCGCCCCCATCCTCCATTCATAGACCAGCGCGGCCACCAGAATGCCGATGAATACCAGCACGCCCCAATAGCCGCTCCACCCGAGTTCGCGGATCGAGACCGCCCAGGCGAAAATGTAAATGACCTCCAGATCGAAAATCACAAACAGAATGGCCACCAGATAGAACCGGATCGACATCCGCAACCGCCCGCTGCCCGTCTGGAGCACCCCGGATTCATAAGGCTCGCCGGTGGCGCGGTCCTTGTGGCGCTGCCCGAGCACCGCCGACACACCAAGCATCCCCGCCGCCACGATGGCGACGAGAGCGGCATAAAGCGCGAAGGGCCAGTAATCGGACGGATCCATGGCAAGCATGCCCCTGATTCAAGAGCATCGGAACTTTAGGCAGGTTTTTCCGCGAGGGGCAAGATCCGAATCCCGATTTGTCCGAATCCCGATTCCATTCGCACACGCCGGACCCACCGGCCCGCCCCGCAAACCACGGGCAAAAAAAGAGCCGGCCCGCATCGAAGCGAGCCGGCCCAATCCAAATAACAGGATGTCAGCAGATAGAGTTAGAAGTTGAAACGCATTCCGAGGCCGATGCCAAGATCATCGACGGTTTCGGTATCGACTCCGAAGAGTTCGGTGTCATCCACCCAGAGGTAGCGCAAGCCGAGATACATTTCGAATCTCGGCGTGAACTCATAAACGAGTCCCGTAAAGACCTGCGCGGTGAACGCCCATTCGTCATCACTGGCCGCGCCGACGTTGAGGTCCACATTCGAGGCTCCGAGACCCGCTCCAATATACCATCCCAAATTCCCGGACAAATTCGCCTGGTATTTGTAGTTGATGGTGACGGGCACGACGTCGAGATCGACATCGACACCCGCACGGCTGGATTCATTGCCAAGCCATCCGACTTCCAGGAAAATGGAAGAGACGTCGTTGAACTTATACCCGATGTGGCCGTTCCAGTAATCCTCTTCCGAATCGAACAGATACTCGCCGCCGCCGCCAACGAACCACTTGTAGGTTTCATAGGTCGGTGCCGGAGCCGGGGCAGGCGTGTATCCTCCTGCGAAAACAGAAGAAGCTGTGGCCAAGAGTAAACAAGTGCATGCTGTAATGGGTTTTCTATTCATAACGGTGCCTCATCTAGATAAGTCCGCTGATTCTGTCAACATAAGACTTCATTAAATTTTTTCCCGATGCGAAATCCCAAGCCTCCCCCGCTCTTGACAGCCTCCGCCTCGAAAAGCAGATTCCCAGTTCCCATCGCAGCCTCAACCTGTGATGTCCCGTAAATCCCCGTCGCTTTGTCGGCTAGGTCGGGCGATTCCCGGCTACTCTCGCGCGCCAGAAATGGCGCTTCCACCTTCAGAATATTTTTTCCAATCAACTCCATGGCATCCACGCAGAAGTCCCCATTTGGCTGGCCCGAACCTCAAGGCCTCTGGCATCCGTCCCGTGAAAAAGATGCCTGCGGCGTCGGTTTCATCGCCCACCTCAAGGGCAAGCGCTCGCATGACATCGTCCTCAAAACGCTCACGATGAACGAGCACATGGACCACCGCGGCGCGAGCGGCTCGGACCCGGATACCGGCGACGGCGCGGGCATGCTCATTCAAATGCCTGACAAATTCCTGCGCCGTGAAATGGCCGCGAAAGGCGTGGAACTGCCGCCGGAAGGCGATTACGGCTCGGGTCTGGTATTTTTCTCGCCGGAAGCCGCCGTCCGCGAAGTGGCGATGCAGGTTTTCGAGCACGTCATCCGCGAGCAGGGACAAAAGTTCCTCGGCTGGCGCACGGTGCCGGTAAAAAGCTCGATTCTCGGCAAGACCTCAGGCCGCTACGAGCCGACCATCAAGCAGGTGTTCATCGGCAAAAGCGATGACATCACCGATGCGATGGCCTTCGAGCGCAAGCTCTACGTCATCCGCAAACAGGTCGGCAACTGGATCAGCAACAACGAGGTGCCCAACCAGTTCCGCGACGTTCACGGCAACAAGGGCAACACCTTCCCCGGCGCGGATTACCACTACATCACCGGCCTCTCCGCCCGCACGATGATTTACAAGGGCATGCTCACGCCCTGCCAGCTCTCCACGTATTTCCCGGATTTCCACGATCCGGACTTCGAGTCCGCGCTGGCGCTGATGCACACCCGTTTCTCGACCAACACCTTCCCCAGTTGGTCGCGCGCCCATCCTAACCGTTTCATCGCCCACAACGGCGAGATCAACACGGTCATGGGCAACGCGAACTTCATGAAGGCCCGCCAGGCGCTCTGCCAGTCGGACCTTTTCGGCACGGAAATCGAAAACCTGTTCCCCGTCATCCACGAGGACGGCTCGGACTCCGCCCGCTTCGACAACGCCCTCGAGTTCATGCATTACGGCGGCTACGACCTCGTCCACGCGATGATGATGATGATTCCCGAACCATGGGAACGCCACACGATGATGGATGAGGAAAAAAAGGCGTTCTACGAATTCCACGCCTGCCTGATGGAACCCTGGGACGGCCCGGCCTCCATCACCTTTTCCGACGGCCGGCAAATCGGCGCCGTGCTCGACAGAAACGGCCTGCGCCCGAGCCGTTACTATGTCACCGACGACGACTTGGTCATCATGGCCTCCGAGGTCGGCGTCGTCCCCGATCTCGATCCGGACTCCATCATCGAAAAAGGCCGCCTGCGCCCCGGCCGGATGTTCCTCGTGGACATGGAGGAAGGCCGCATCGTGCCGGACGAGGAGGTGAAACAGCGCGTCTATTCCGCCAAGCCCTATGCCGAATGGCTCGCCGCCAACCGCGTCACCCTCGCCGATCTTCCCGCCGCCAAGGCCCCGAAAACCATCGAGCCGGACCGCATCCTCGAGCGCCAGCTCGCGTTCGGCTACACCTACGAGGATCTCCGCATGCTGTTAGGCCCCACCGCCTCCAGCGGCGTGCAGCCGATTTCCTCGATGGGCAACGACACGCCGCTCGCCGTCCTTTCGGAAAAGCCGAAGCATCTCTATCACTATTTCAAACAGATCTTCGCCCAGGTCACCAACCCGGCGCTCGACTGCATCCGCGAGGAACTCGTCACCTCCACCGAAACCTTCCTCGGCTCCGAAAGCAACCTGCTAGACCCCGGCCCGCAAAGCTGCCGCATGATCCGCCTGGACAATCCGCTCATCGACAACGAGACGCTGGCCCGATTGCGCGAGGTGGAACTGGATGGATTCAAGGCGATCACCCTCGACGCGCTGTTCCCCGCCGGCGAGGGCGGCGAAGGACTGGAAGCCGCGTTCGACAACATCTGCGCCCAGGCCGACGAAGCGATCGCCGCCGGCCACAACCTGCTGGTCCTGTCTGATAGAAACATCGACAAGGACAACGCCGCCATCCCCACCCTGCTGCTGATGGGCGGCCTCCACCACTATCTGGTCGGCATGGGCACGCGCACCCTCGTTTCCATCATCCTCGAAACCGGCGAGGCCCGCGAGGTCCACCATTTTTCCACCCTCATCGGCTACGGCGCGGACGCGATCAACCCCTACATGGCCTTCGAGTCCATCCACAAGATGATCGAGGACGACATGCTGGACATCACGCTGGAAAAGGC
>CAYXZE010000127.1:0-7036 GCA_964469395.1 uncultured Luteolibacter sp. | reverse complement strand
GTCATCCCCGCCACGCAAAAAGGCAATGGCTACGACTGGATGGAGCGCCACAACGCGATCCTGAAGGCCAAGGCCGAAACCAACCCCGATCTGGTGTTCATCGGCGATTCCATTTCGCATTTTTGGGGCGGAAACCCGACGGCCGACCAGACACCCAGCGACAAGCATTGGCGCAGGGCCGGCAGGGGCGATAAGGTGCTCAAGACCACCCTCGCCGGCCACCGCGTGCTCAATCTCGGCTGCGGCTCCGACCGCACCCAACACGTTTTGTGGCGGCTCGATCACGGCGAGCTGGAAGGCACGAAGCCCAAGTGGGTCGTCATCAACATCGGCACCAACAACACCTCGGATGGTCACAGCGCCGGGGAAATTTTCGAAGGCATCCAAGCCGTCTGCGAGCGGGTCAAAAAACAAACGCCGGAAGCCGAAATCATCCTGATGGCGATTTTTCCCCGCGACAATCCAGCCACCAGCCCGCGCCGGAAGTTGATCGACGAAATCAATCGCCAACTGGCCGACTATGCCAAGGCGCAGAAATTCACCTGGCTCGACATCCACGCCAAGTTTCTCGACGAGCAAGGCTTGATCCCGAAGACACTCATGCCCGACCTCATTCATCCTGTCGAAAGCGGCTACCAGATCTGGGCCGATGCGCTGTTGCCTTTGCTGAAATAAACCCGCCCGCATTCCCCTTGCCCTGCAATGCGCGGCACCTGAAAGATCCGCCCGGCCAGCTCCGTAAACGGCGCGACGGGAGCGTCACTTTCAAGCTCGGCGCGGACATCGGCAGCTCCGGCTTTGAGGTGATTCTCTTTGACAAAATCGGCGTGCAAGCTCCGATTCGTCAAAGCATCCCTGCCGAATTCACCGGATTCCTCCAATCCAAAATCACCGACCTATGAAACGATATATTCCTGAACTCCTGCTCTTCATCCTTACGCCCTTCGCGCACGCCGCCGAGTTTCACGTCTCGCCCGGTGGCCGCGACACCCACCCCGGCAGCGCGGCAAAGCCGTTCGCCACCTTGGAAAAAGCCCGCGACGCGGCGCGCCAGGCGAAAGGCGGGTCCCACACGGTTCTGGTGCATGGCGGCACCTACCATTTGGAAAAAACCCTGGAACTCACCCCGGCGGACAACGGCCTTGTGATCAAGGCGAGCGGCAAGGAAACTCCCGTTTTATCCGGTGGCCGTCCGGTCAGCGGTTGGCGTCAATTGACTGAAGAACCACCCGGCGTGGCCGCCGCCGCCAAGGGCAAACTCTGGACGGCGGACATCCCCAAGGGCTGGTGCTTCCACTACCTTTACGTGAATGGGAAATCCATGCCCCGCGCCAAGCTCCACAACGGCCATTGGCGGCAATGGCCGACGGATTTCACCCGTGGCAAGCCGACCGCGAACGGCCAGGACGTCACTTTCAAAAACAAGGCCATCCTCAACCACATTCCCACAAACGGCGATGTCGAGATGATCTGCATCATGGCCCAATACGGAGTCATGGGCAACGGCGTCATGACCAAGGTCGATCCCGAGGCCGGCACCGCCGTCTGGAACAGCAACCAGACCCACCTCGGTTTCCGCACCCGCGATCCCAACCGTTACACCTTGGAAAACGCCCTGCCATTCATCGACAAGGCCGGCGAATGGTGTGTCGATTCCACGGCGGGTAAAGTTTACTACTGGCCGGAGTCGGGCGACATGAAGGACGCCAAGGTCGTCGCGCCGAAGCTCTATGAATTGATCCGTTTCCAAGGCGACGAAGCGGCGCAAAAATGGGTCGAGAAAGTCACGGTCCAGGGACTCACCCTCGTCCACACCGACCGCCTCCCCGAAAACAAGTGGCCGGATTCCTGGATCGTCCGCCACTGGGAACACCCGGACGCCATGGTCTATCTCGAAGGCGCGAAGGATTGTGTCATCGCGGACAGCCGCCTGCTCCATTCCGGTTCGTCCGGCATCACGCTTAATCAATTCTGTCAGGGCAACCGTATCGAAGGCAACGAAATCGGCTGGCCCGGCAGCAACGGCGTTTTCCTGATGGGTTACGGACCGGGAACCCTCGACGTGAACAAGAACAACGTCATCACCCGCAACTGGATTCACGACATGGGGCAGGGGAACTACTGGCACTCCGGCGCGATCCAGATTTTCCAAAGCGGCCACAATCAAGTCACCCTCAACCTGCTCCAGCGTTCCGCTTACACCTGCGTTTCCATCGTCGGCGTGCATGATAAGTGGTTCAACGATCCCAATCTGTTCTTCCGCGACAATCCGGTGGATGCTGACCGCCAGTTCAAGGAATGGAGCATGTTCGGCATCCGCTCGCAGGATTTCCCGCAGGAAATTCAGGACGGCATCCGCGCCAAGACCTACAAGTTCAACCGCGAGACCGTGAAACCCTATCTCCACACGCGGGACAATCTCATCGAAAACAACATCATCCTCGAAGCCGAGCAACTGCTGGACGAAGGTGGCGCCATTTACAGTTTCTGCACCGGAAAGGGCAATATCTGGAAGGAAAACCTGGTCTTCAAGTCCTCCGGCATGCCCGGTTCGTCCGTCCTCTCCTTGGATGACGTCGCCGAGTTCCACACCATCACCGGCAACGTGGTCTGGGTGAATGGTCCGGCCGCTTGCGGCACGGTCGGCGTGCGTCCGAATGAGCGCGGCAATGTCATCAACAACAACATCCGCGCCGCATTTATCCCCCAACACACCGACCCCTACATGAAGGGCGGCATGGCAAAAGGCTTTTACACCACCGACCCGAGCCGCGAGCCGGTCTATCAATTGTTGAAGACCATCACCGACAAGGCCAAGGCCGCGGGCGGCCTAGCCGGCAATCCAGAGACTGCCCTTCCCGGCCCGGGCGAGGAAATCAAGGATGCCGTCCAGCGCATCCTGCCCAAGGGCTCTCACAAGACGATCGAGTGAAGCTGATATAAAAGAAAGCCCGCGCATGAAAAACATCCTGTTCACCGGTTTTGCCGCCGCCTTGATCGCGAACTCCGCGACTTTGGCTGCGGATTCGGTCAGCCTTACCGCGGTCGAACCGACGCCGCTATTTCCCAAGCCCGCCGCCGACCAGCCGCTCAAACAGCTAGTGCGGCTCAATCTTGTCAATCCCGGCGAACCGTTCACCGCGACAGCCCGGGTCACGCTCGCTGGCAAGGCTCTTGAAGCCCAGCCGGTGAAGGTCGCCAAAGCCAAGTCCAACGTCAATATCCTGATCCCCGACATCACCCGGCCGACGCCGGTGACCATCGAACTCCTCGACAATGCCGGTGCCGTGCTCGCCACCCAGTCACTCGACTGGCAGCCGCAGAAAAAATGGACGATCTATTCCTGCGCCTACAGCCACCAGGACCTTGGCTACGGCGACTACGCCTACCGCACGCGCACCTCGGTCCGCCTGAAGAACATCGAGCTGCCGCTGCGTTTTTGCCGTGAAACGGACACCTGGCCGGACAACTCCAAGTTCCGCTACAACATCGAGACCAGCGAGGTGCTCAACACGTTCATCGGTTTCTACGGCAAGGACGCCGCGCGCGAACTGGCGCAACGGATGCGCGAAGGCCGCATCCAACTGTCAGGGATCCACAACACCGCCAACACCGAGGAACTCAGCCACGAGCTGATGGCGCGGCTGTTCTACATGTCGGGGCGGCATGCGGTGGATATCCTGGGCGTTCCTGCCAGCAAAACCATTCAGAATATCGATGTTGTCGGCCTGACCTGGCCGATGGCAACCTACGCCACAGAAGCCGGTTTTGAGAACTGCTTCCACGGCTTCAACGGTGGCTGCATGCCCGCATCCGCCAAGATCGTGCGTCGGCAGGTGACTGCTGAAGTCGCCGGTACGGCGGGGCAGGGGCGAAGCAGTTTCGCTGTCGCCAATGAACCCAACTTCTTCTGGGAAGGCCCGGATGGCTCGAAAATTCTGCGCCGGGCGACACCTTACGGCGACCTCGCCCTGCTTCCCCACTCGGACAACAGGAGCCCGTTCAACGCATCGTTGGTGATCAACATGCTTCGCTTGCATGAGAAAGAGAAGTGGCCGTTTTCCACGATCTTGTCGCAAGATGGATTCGATTTCGATGTGGCGCGTCTCGGCGTGGCCAGAGGTGCGAAACAATGGGCGGATAATTACGCCTATCCGCAAATCCGCATCGCCACTTTTGACGAGTATTTCAATGCCATTCGCAAGGAAATGAGCGCCGAAAAAATCGAGCTCAAAACCATCGGCGGCGACGAAAATAACCAGTGGAGCGACCAGGCGTATGCGGATGCCGCCACGATGGGAGCCGGGCGCCTGCTTGGCGAAGCTTTACCCGTCGTCGAAAGCGTGGCGACCATTTCGCAGGCCTTGACCGGCGGCGGCGACCACTGGCTCCCGCTATTCCAGGCATACAATCGCCTGCTTCAGTATGCCGAGCATACCAACGGCAGCAGCAACGTGGCCTCCCAAAAATCTTCAGCCTTTTTCTGGCGCGACACCGAACGCGAAGAGAACCGCGAAATGGTTTCTGAGGCCGGGGCTTTCGCGCAGGACGTGTTTGCTAACACCTCACGTCGCTTGGCCGACGCCATCGCCCGCCCGGATGGCAAAAACCTGATCGTATTCAACGCGCTCCCACAAATGCGGACGGACAGCGTGCGTGCGGATATTCCGGAAGGACTCATCCCTGTTGACGCGCTCACCGGCACCGCTTGCGCCGTGCAACGCATGCCCGACGGCACGGCGGTTTTCGTCGCCCGGGATGTTCCCGCCACCGGCTGGAAGTTGTTCGAGCTGAAGAAAGACCCGTCCGGGCAAACGGCCTCATCGCAGAAGCCGGATCCGTCCGGAAACAGTTTGGAAAACCAATACTACAAACTCGCTTTCAACCCCGCCACCGGAGCCATCACGAGCCTCTTCGACAAGACCCTCGGTCGTGAACTCATCGAGCAGGACGCGCCCCATGCTTTCAACGAATATCTTTACGAATACCGCACCGGCAAAAAAGGCCGCGATTTCGATTCGGTCTGGAGTCGCATGGAACAGGCGAACCGCGTCTCCGTGACCCGCGGTCCTGTCGAAGATGTCCTGACCATCGAAGGAAAGGCTGAGGGCGTCCGGTCGCTCAAGCAGACCATCTCACTCCGGCATGATGCGCCGCGCGTCGATTTCGGCATCTCGCTGGACAAGGCCCCCATGACGGGCACCTTCAACGTCAACAAGGAAGCGGTTTTCATCGCTCTGCCGTTCGATATCCCGGGCTTCACGATCCACCATGAGCTGGCCGGCAACGTCATCGAACCGTTCCGCCAGCAGATCGGAGGAAGCGCCACCTGCCATTACGCCATCCGTGGCTTCACCGACTTTTCAAACGAGAAATATGGCGTCACCATCAGTCCCATGGAGGGAGGGCTCGTCTGCTACGGAGAACCAACCTCGGCTGCCGTCACCACCCTGCCATACGACTTTTTACGTGACCGGCCCACTCCTCCGAAGAGCCGCCTGTATTTGTATCTGCTGAACAACATGTTCAGCACGAACATCCATCCGGATCAGCAGGGACCGGCCAACTTCCGCTGGTCGTTGCACAGTCATGCCGGTGATTGGAAGGCCGGCGGCGCGGCGCAGTTCAGCCGCACGGTGCAGCGTCCGCTGCTGGCCTGGCGCGCCGATGGCAAAAACGACGGAGCCCGGCCCGCCAGCGGCAGCTTCATGTCCGTGGACGCCTCGAACATCACCAGCAGTGTCATCAAGTCCGCGGAGATGAACGGTCGCGGCTTCATCATTCGCCTCAATGAAACCACCGGCCAGGAAACCACCGCCACCGTGACCCTCCCGCTCCTTCCACTCGAATCCGTGGCCGCCACCTCGCTCGTCGAAGACGACCGGGGCGAACCCATTTCGCACGGCCCTCATTCGTTCAAGGTGAAACTGCCCCCGTTTGGAGTGAAAACATTCCGCGTCACCGGCGCGAAATCCACCATGGTCGCCGCAGACGCACATGCCAAACCCGTTGCCGACATGCAGGTGGAGTTGAGCTGGAAATGCGATGACAAAAATGTCAGCCACTACAACATCTACCGTGATACTGCTGCGGAGTGCGAGCCGACCATGCTCAACTTCATCGGCCAGTCCGCCTCCGTCAGTTTCACCGACCGGCCGCAGGCAAATATCAGCGGCTGGATACGCAGTTGTCTCCAACCCAAGACAGCCTACCACTACCGCATCGTTCCGGTTGACCGTTTTAACAATCCGGGCACCAGCGTCGTCGTCAGCGCCACCACACTTGATTCCGCCACCACCAATCTTCCGCCGGTTGCTGTCGAAGGCTTGCGCGTCACCCTCGTTACGCCTGTTTCCCCGGACAACGTCGTGAGCCTGCTGTTCCGCACCTCGTGCGAGCCGGATGTGGCGGCCTACGAAATCCACCGCGGAACGCAACCCGGGTTCGCCGCCGGACAGGACACGCAGATTGGCACCGTCCGCAGTGATGACCAGGCCCCGCCCAACCCCGGCGCGTATCCGATCTCCAATTCACGGTATAAGATCCGCGAATACGACCACGCCATATTCGCTGACAAATCCGCCGCCCCCGCCACGGCCAATTACTACAAGATCCGCGCCGTGGACACCGCCGGCCAGCCCGGCGCGTTCTCGGAAGAAGTCGTCATTCATACCAAGTGAGCTCCCGCTGGACTCCATCGCATCTATTTTCCATTAGAAATCATGACCCGCGCCTCCGCCCTCGTCCTGTTTGCCGCACTGGCCTCGTGCTCGCCAAAGAAGAACCATGAAGCGACCTCGGAAACCCAGATCATCACCTTGCCCGCTTCGAAAATCGACTTCAGCTGGCGCAAGCAGCAAGGAGATTTCCCGAAGGACAAACCGGGCTATCTGATTCTAACGACCGAGGACGCGCTGACTTACTCGAAGGTCCTGCCGGATTTCGTGAAGCAAAAGGAATCGATGGGATTTCATGTCTATGTCGCCACGGAAAATGACTACGGCACCGGCAAGACCGGCAACGCGCAGGCGGCGCA
>CAYXZE010000126.1:0-7052 GCA_964469395.1 uncultured Luteolibacter sp. | reverse complement strand
GGCTATCATCCACCGTCGCTCTGCGACAAAGAAAATTGAATCCTTAAAGGCATTGGCCTGAGGGCGGGACTACGAACGGGGATTCCAATCGCGACTGATTTCATCACCAAGGGGGCGAGCGTCTCGGGTATGACCGGCATCAAGGATATCTCGCGGCGGAACTCAAGAAGCTGAAATGAGAACTTGAGGGCGGATTCAAGGCCGGGCAGGATTTTCCCATGCGCACCAAGGCGGTTTCATTGTTGCAGGAGTTGACGGAGGCTCATTCGGTTTCCGGCCACGAGGATGAGGTGAGAGCGATTTTCGTGGATGAGCTGGAGGAGTGCGGGGAACTTACGGCGGACCGGAACGGCTCGGTTTTCTGCGAGACGGGGGAGGACGGGCCGCGGGTGTTGGTCGCGGGCCACATGGACGAGGTGGGGTTCATGGTGCAGAACATC
The DNA here is from genome assembly GCA_964469395.1 of uncultured Luteolibacter sp. GTDB lineage: Bacteria > Verrucomicrobiota > Verrucomicrobiia > Verrucomicrobiales > Akkermansiaceae > Luteolibacter. The sequence goes on along the minus strand of CAYXZE010000126.1, from coordinate 6,612 downwards.
ACGCACGAGGGATTTCTCCAATTTGTGGCGATCGGCGGGTGGTGGGAGCATAACTTGCTTTCCCAGCGGGTGGAAATCCTGACGCGCGGCGGCGAGAAGGTGATGGGCGTGGTGGCTTCGCGGCCGCCGCATTTCCTGCCGGAGTCGCAGCGCAAGCAGGTGATGGCGCTCGACCAGATGTTCATCGACGTGGGGGCGGAGTCGCGACGGGAAGTGGTGGAGAGTTTCGGGATTTCACCGGGCGATCCGATCGCGCCGGTGTCGGCGTTCACGGCGCTGGGGCGGGAGGATTATTTCATGGCGAAGGCTTTCGACAACCGGGTGGGAATGGCGGGAACGATCCAGGCGGGGCAGATTCTGGCGCAATCGTCGCATCCGAACCGGTTGATCCTGTGCGGTACGGTGCAGGAGGAGGTGGGATTGCGCGGGGCGAAGACGGCGGCGAATTTCGCGAAGCCGGATGTGGCGGTCATTCTGGAAGGCCCGCCGGCGGATGACGCGCCGGGATTTCCGCGGTCGGAATGCCAGGGCAGGCTTGGCGGCGGGGTGCAGATCCGGATGTTCGATCCGACGGCGATCACCAATCCGCGGCTGGCGCGGCTGGCGATCGAGACCGCGCGGGCGGAGGGGATTCCCCATCAGGTGACGGTGCGGCGGAGCGGGGGCACGGATGCGGGGGCGTTCCATGTGTCGAACGAGGGCGTGCCGAGCATCGTGCTGGGCGTGCCGGCGCGTTACATTCACTCGCACAATGCGATCATTGATTTGAACGACTACCTGCACATGCTTTCTCTAACCATCGCGCTGGTCAGGAGGCTGGACGCGGAGACGGTCGGGAGGCTTTCAACCTATCTGTGAGAAAAACCGGTTGAGGTTTTCCGCTGGCGGAGGCGGGTGGTTTGCGGTTGGGTGGCGGCATGATTTTCACAAAACGGAAAATGAGTTGGATCGCGGCGGGATTGATCGGGCTGGCCGGAATCCTGCCGGCCGCGGCGGAGCTCCCACAACTGAGCGAGACCAAGTGGCTGGGGCATTTCGTGGGATTTCAAAACAGGAGGCTCCAGTTTTCCGTGACGACCGCAGGCAAGGCGGCGGTCCGGGTGATCGGAGACCGGGGGGATCCGGTGGGCAGGAGGCTGACGATTCCCGTGGAATTCCTGGTGGAGGAAACCCTGCCGAACGGGAAAAAACGCAAGCTCTCCATCCAGCCGGAGACGCTGGAATCCGCCCAACCGGCGACCGACAAACCCCGGCAGCTCGTTTTCAAGGGGAAGGTGAAGGGTGGCGCGGTTTTCGAGGTTTTCATCCATGAGGAGCGCGGCTTGCTCTCGCTCGGCGGCCGCTTGCTGGAAACGGGTGCGGTGGCAAAAAATCCGCTGCGGTTTTCCATCCGGGCGAGAATCCCCGATGCCTATCCTCCTGAGAAAAACGGCGCGGACAAGAAGCGGATGGAGGCGCTGGAAAAGCGGATCCGGAAAGACCGGATGCTACTGAAGTGGACCGACGGCAAGAAGGTGAAGCTGGCTGTCGAAGATCCCGTGGATGTCGGGTCCAAGGAAATCAATGGTCCGGGAATCGCCTCCTTGCAAGTCGAGCTCAGCCCGTATGCGGAGAAGTGTCTTGAATTCACGGCTTCGCAAAATTCCGCGATCACGCTTTCAAATTCCCGGGTTGCGCCGGTTCACGAAGGGTTTTCCATCACTTGGACGGCGGACCCCGCGAAAGATCCGGAGGGGCGGGCGCGCCTGAATCTTGAGGTGAGGTGAAAATTCATCCGGCACTTTTTTGTTCGATCGAACATCTTTTTCTTGCCAAATCCGGCTTGCGGGCATCAGTCTCCCGGCAACACGAAATATCCCCATGGCAGCCAAACAAACTTCCGAAGAATCCGCCTCCGAAAAACTCAACGAGGCCCGCAAGCGCAATCTGGATCTTGCGATCTCACACATTCAGAAAGAGTTCGGTGAATCCGCGATCATGCGGCTGGGCGATGATCGCTGCGTCGATGTCGATGTGATTCCGACTGGAAACCTTCTCATTGACCGTGCGCTCGGCGTCGGTGGTTTCCCCTGCGGACGGATTGTCGAGGTGTTCGGCCCCGAGTCGTCCGGTAAGACGACGCTCACCCTCACGGTGATCGCCCAGGCGCAAAAGCGCGGCGGCCTTGCGGCTTTCATCGACGTCGAGCACGCGCTCGATCCTCAATACGCCCGCAAGCTCGGCGTGAATCTTGACGACCTGCTGGTTTCCCAGCCCTCGTCCGGTGAGGAGGCCCTGCAAATTTGCGAGGCGCTGGTCCGCTCGAACGCCATTTCCGTCATCGTGCTCGATTCCGTCGCCGCGCTGGTCACCAAGCAGGAGCTGGACGGCGAAATCGGCGATTCCACGGTGGGCGCGCAGGCCCGCCTGATGAGCGCCGCCATGCGGAAACTCACGGCGCTCATTTCCAAGGCGCAGACGGTCTGCATTTTCACCAACCAGATCCGCGAGAAAATCGGCGTCATGTTCGGCAACCCGGAAACCACCCCCGGCGGTCGCGCGCTCAAGTTCTTCTCTTCCGTGCGGGTTGATATTCGCCGGATCGGCGCGATCAAATCCACCGACGGCACGGTCACGGGCAACCGGACCAAGATCAAGGTCGTCAAAAACAAGGTCGCCGCGCCGTTCACCGAGGCCGAGTTCGACATCATGTATAATGAGGGGATTTCCTCCACCGGTTCGCTGCTGGATCTCGCGCTGGAGATGGAAGTCGTCCAGAAGCGCGGATCCTGGTTCAGTCACAACGGCACCCAGATGGCCCAGGGGCGGGATGCCGCCAAGGAGCTTCTCAAAAGCGACGCGGCTCTCTACGCCGACATCGAAGCCAAGGTCAAAGAAGGCTTGGAAACGAAAAAGAAAAAGTAGCCGCGCAGGCGGAATTTTCCGGGGGCATTGTCCCCGGACTCATGACAAAATGGCCGTGCCGTCGATGCATTTCGATGGTGCGGCTTTGGCGTTCCGCCCGGGATTGTTTCGGGCGGCGAAACCTCTTGAAGCTGACTTGAGGCTTGACGATGGGGGTTTATCCTGCTGGCCTGCGGCGTCTGGCTCTCAATTGCCAGTGGCCGGGCTGCATCCTTTCCTTTCGAATTTCGAGAGCCCGGCGGAACAACACGCCTGAATTTTCTTCACTCATATGGACTGGACCTCGCCCCTTTGGTATGCCTCGTATATAATCGTCCTCATCGGACTTGCCGGCTACGGCTCGCACCGGCTGACAATCGTTTTCCTGTATCTGAAGCATTCCCGGAAGCATCCCAAGCCGCTGGAACTGTTCAAGGAATTGCCGCTGGTGACCATCCAGCTTCCGGTTTTCAATGAAATGCACGTGGTGGACCGGCTTCTGGCATCGGTTTCCGCGATGGATTATCCGCAGGACAAGATGCAGATTCAACTGCTGGACGACTCGACGGATGAAACCGTGGAAATCTGCCGCGCGGGCATCGAGGCGCTGAAAGCCCGCGGATTCGATGCGGAGCACATCCACCGCACCGACCGCACCGGCTACAAGGCCGGCGCGCTCGAAAACGGCACCCGTTTCGCGAAGGGCGAATACCTCCTGATCCTCGACGCCGACTTCGTCCCGAATCCGGATCTGCTGCAGAAGACGATCCACTATTTCTCCGACGAAAAGATCGGCATGATCCAGACGCGCTGGGGCCACCTCAACCGCACTTACAACGTGCTGACCCGCATCCAGGCGATGTTCCTGGACGGTCACTTGGAACTTGAGCAGACCGCCCGCAATCGTTCCGGTCGTTTCTTCACCTTCAACGGCACCGGCGGCATCTGGCGGAAATCCTGCATCGCCGACGCCGGCGGTTGGGAGCACGACACGCTCACCGAGGACATGGACCTCAGCTACCGCGCCCAGCTCAAGGGCTGGCGCTTCATTTTCCTCAACGAGGTGGAAACTCCCGCCGAGCTGCCCGTGGACATGGACGGCTTCAAGAGCCAGCAGCACCGCTGGACGAAGGGATCGATCCAAGTTTGCAAGAAAGTCCTTCCCGCCATTTGGAAAAGCAAGGTGCCGCTGTTCATCAAAATGGAGGCGACCGCGCATCTCACTTCGAACTTCGCCTACCTGTTGCTCATCTGCCTGTGCTTCCTGATTTATCCGAGCCAGAAATCGCAGCCGGCATTCGGCGAGCTGACTTACTACATCGTCAACGTGCCGATTTTCTTCTTCTCCTCGGTTTCGGTGATCTTGTTCTACCTCGTTTCCCAAAAGGCGCTGCGCCCCGGTTCGTGGTGGAAGGAAATTCCCTATCTGCCCTTGCTGCTCGCGCTGGGCATCGGAATGTCCATCAGCAATGCCAAGGCGGTGATGGAGGCGCTTTTCAATCATGAAACCGCTTTCGTGCGCACTCCGAAATACGGCATCGGCCAGGCGAAACGCAGCGATTGGAAAAAGAGCAGCTACAAGGCCATGAAGACGCTCACTCCGTTCGTGGAGCTGCTTTTCGGCTTTTTCTTCCTGTTCGTCGTCGTGGAAGCCGCGATGAAGGCGAATTGGACCTCGGCGATTCTTCTTCTTCCCTTCCCTGTCGGTTTCTTCTACACTTCGTTGTCATCGTTGGCCCGCATGCTGCCATCCGGCTCGGAGGCGGTTTCCAAGATCGAGAATCGAAAAGTTTCATAACGAACACCATGACCGGATTCCCCTCGCCGCGTATTTTGTTCCTCGCCGCGCTCAGCCTGATGGCTGTGATGGGGCTTACCAGCTGCGGATCCAGCAATCACGGCAGCGATACCCGGCACAAAATGATCGTCAGCGTGCGCGACCAGAAAATGCTGTTGGTGCGAGACGGGACGCCGATCAAATCCTACAAGATCTCCACCTCCAAGTTCGGCATCGGCGATCGTCCGGGCAGCAATTGCACTCCGCTCGGTCGTTTGCAGGTCGTCCGGAAAATCGGTGACAGCGCGCCGATCGGCGGAGTTTTTAAAAATCGCCGTCCCACCGGGGAAGTGCTCAAGCCGGATGCACCGGGGCGCGACCCGATCGTCACCCGGATTTTGTGGCTGGCGGGCACCGAATCCCGCAATGCGAACACCTTCCGCCGGACGATTTACATCCACGGCACTCCTGAAGAACGCCGTCTCGGATCGCCCGCTTCCTACGGCTGCATCCGCATGGGCAGTCGCGACGTCGCCGACCTTTACAATCGAGTCGGCCCCGGTGCGGATGTCTTCGTGATCCGCGGATCCATCCAGTCCCGTGAGAGCCGGGAGGCCACGGCGACTGTCTCCAGATCCCTTGGGCACCCCCGCGGATGAGAAACTCTGAAACACGAGCTTGACACCTGCGGAGAAATTCCTATTTTCCTCCGCCCGCCTCCTGGCGACTGATTTTTCTACAATACGACTATGGCCAACCACAAATCTTCTATCAAGCGCGCACGTCAAACCGTCGTCCGGACCGAGCGCAACCGCGCTGAAAAGAGCCGCATGAAGACCCTTCGCAAGAAGGCCCTTACAGCGATCGCTTCCGGTGACAAGAGCGCCGCCGCCGAAGCAAGCTCCGCATTCTCCTCCGTCGTGGACAAGGCCGCCAAGCGCAACTTGATTCACCCGAACAAAGCGGCTAACCTGAAGAGCAAGACCGCGAAGGCCCTCGCCGCCATCGCCTGATTGCCCAGTCAGCCGGTTTCCAATCCTTTAACGAAACAAGCGGACCGGTTCACCGGTGCCGCTTTTTTCATTCCCCACAATGCCTGACGCCCCTCCACCCAACCGCGCCGCCGCCGCCGCCAAAATCGCCGCCAATCCCGCAGGCTACAAGGTCTGCGAGGGCTGCGACTCGATTGTCGGCAATGGTGCCGCGCTTTGCCCGAACTGCCATAGCTATCGCTTCGATGACACGTCGGAACGCGTGATTCTCCAGGCGCGCATTCTCGGCTCGCGCGAACAGACATCCGTCACCGCCGACGATCTCGGCTGATCCCGCATGAGTGCGTCCATCGGATTCAAAGAGTGGCAGGTGGTGTGCGACGCGCTCGCCTCGGGCCGACAGTCGATTCTGCTGCGCAAGGGCGGCATCCATGAAGGCCGCCAGGGGTTTTCCTTCGCCCACGAATCGTTTTTCCTGTTTCCCACCCGTTTTCACGCCCTGGCCGATCAGGTTCGGGAAGGAGAGGTGAAAGTTCTGCCCGAGTGGCAGCCGGGCGACATCATCCGCATCACCCATCACGCGGAGGCGCAGTGGGCCGTCACCCTGACGGATTGGGAAAAAGTCGCGGCCTTGGAACCTCTCCACATCTACTCGGAGCAAACCGTCCGGGACCGCTTTGATTGGGAAGGGAAAGGCATGGCCTCCGGCAGCATCCACGTCGCCCTGGTGCGCGTCCGCGAACTCGCCGCGCCATGGGAATTTCCCTACGAAGCGAAATACGGGGGATGCCGTAGTTGGTTGAATCTTCCCGAACCGCCGGCGGGCTGGCGGGAGTCCGCGAAACCCGTGTTAGATGACGGGGCGTTTGCTGATTTGATAGATCGGCTTGCGTAACGGACTCGCCCGCCAAGGTAGCGCGCTCTCGCCGAGGTAGCGCGCTCTCGCCGAGAGCGCGGGCC
>CAYXZE010000125.1:0-7073 GCA_964469395.1 uncultured Luteolibacter sp. | reverse complement strand
ACTTCGTCTATCACAGCGCGCTGGAGGCCGCGCACGTCATGCTCGCCGTGCCCTTCGCCCTCAGCGGCGGCGTGCTGCTGCAAAAATTGTTAGGTTATAATTTCAACGGAGCCGTCTGGGTCGGCTACATCGCGCTCTTCGGCACCGCCGTGCAGACCGGCGTGGTGATGGTCGTCTATCTGGAGGAATCCGTGAAAGCCCGCCTCGCGGAAAAAGGCGCGGACTTCACCTATCAGGACCTCGTCCGGGCCGTGAAGGACGGCGCCCGCCTGCGCCTGCGGCCCAAGGTCATGACCGTCGCCACCATCGTCGCCAGCCTGCTGCCGATCATGTGGAGCCACCGCCAGGGCGCGGAAATCATGAAACCGCTGGCCACCCCCGTCATCGGCGGCATGATCTCCAGCCTGCTCCACATCCTCATCGTCACCCCCGTCATCTTCCTCTGGCTCCGCAGCCGGGAATTCAAAAAGGGCCGTTGGAGAAGCGGGCAGTGATCACTCGGCACGCCCCCCTATCACTCCCCGATCCCGTGCTCCTTGGCGAAAACCGCAGCCCCCTCCCGATCCCCCTCCCAGATCAAGGCGGCTTGAATGGCCTTCAAGGCGTCCCGCCGCTGCTCGCCCTCGGGCAAGGACATGGCCAACCGGAGACCCGTCTCGTGATTTTGGGTGAAAGCCTCACTGACGCATTCTCCCACCATTTCTCGCCGTCGCGGGCTATCGGGTTGCTTCATCAGCCATTCCGCGGCGGCGACCGAGGTATCATAACCGCTCAACAGATCCGCCTCGCACTTCCTCGCGTATTCCTCCGGCCAGGACTTTTCCAGCCATTCGAACCATTCCCCAACCTCCTCCGGCCTGGCGAACTGCGAGAAATTCGACCGAGTCAGAATGTCCAGTTCCTCGGGAGTGATATTGCTCCGCTGGATGCTTTCGATGCCGTCTTTGAAACTCACAGGGCGCTCCCCTTCTCCCCCGAATACCAATGTCGCAAAACTCCGATCGGGATCATATTTTCGCGCTTCCTCCTGCGGCAGCATGGCGAACCACTCCCGCCAGGCGGCGAGAAACGCAAGGCGTTCCCCGGGTGTGCCGCAGTTCGTCCCGATGAACCTCGAAAGCTGATACGAATCACTTTCGAATTCGCCGTATAGCTGAAGCGCCAATTGGGGATCGCTGGTCGCCGCGCCGTCCATAAGTGCGTTCTGGAGATTTCTGGCGGTCGTCTCCGGAAGCCCTTCGCCGTGCTCGCGCAGACAGGCCAGCGCCGCGTGGGAGTCGAGCCGGGCCCACTCCCGCATGGCGCTGGAGAGCAGATTCTGCGGCGTATAGTGGCCGAAGTCCGGAGGATCCAGTTCCGGAGTTTCCAGCAGGATCGCCAACGCGTCCTGCGGGTAGTTTTTGATGAGCTTAACGATGGCGAACCGAATGAAATAGTTACGCGTCCCGGCATCCATTCCGGTGGCGACTTGCAGTTTGGTGATGAGGATTTTCAACTCGGCACCATCCAGTGACAGGATGCGCTCGGTTTCCATCAATACGCGTCGGCGTTTTTCATCGGCGGACATCTTCTCCAACGCGGGCAGATCCGCAGCGTAGGCCACAAGGCCGGCTGCGGCGCGTCGGACGTTCTCCACGCGGTCCGGACGCGGACGCTTGGTTCGCCTGTTGCCGCCATGCGGCGCGGCCGGATCTAACACAATGCCATGACTTGCGGCCCGTGTTGCGAGCTGTTCGTGATCCGCCCGCAGTTGGCCGAGGCGTTGTTGATTGCGCCAGCCGAGGCACGCCAGTGCAGCAAGCAGGAGAAAGGTGACGAAGAGTGGAATTCTCATGGCCGGGCGGATTACTGGTGTTTCTCCAAATACTTGCGGCGGAGGGCCTCATCCGACAATCGCCCGGCCATGGCTCGGGCCGCCGCCTGATCCTCGTCGCTCAAATCACCCTCATCTAACAGCGGAATGAGCAGTTCGTCGCTGGGATTCGCATCATATAGGCGGAGTGCGAGGTCGGCGGTATCCGCATAGGAACGGGAAGTAATCGCCAGCCAGTACAGCCCCACGCCGGTGACCTCCTCCACCAAATCCGGTGCCTGGGCGGATACCCACTGGCGCAATGCCCCGATCTTGTCGGCAGCCGACAACGAGTCATTTCCATCGAACTCTTCCAACTTATGCAGTCCGCGAGCGGTGCTCAGGATGCAGGCTTTGCGCTCGTCCGGAGTGGCTTGGATCCGGTTCAGATAGTCGCCCACCCAGGCCATGCTCTTCCGCCTGTCATCGGGTCCACTCCTATATATCAACGGCCAGATAATGACGTCCAGCCGATCCTTCTCCGGCAGATGCGCGCGAACGATCTCCGCCCATACCACCTGCCCTGAATCTGACAGATCATATATCTCCAGCGAGTTGATCGCTTCGAGACGTTGAGACTCCGGCAACGTGGTGAGGATACGAGTGGCGGTATCGGGGGAGGATTGGAGAAAGGAAGACACCACCTTCACGACCAGCGCGTCCGGACGGCCCGTTTTCCCGACATTTTGCTGAAACCATATCACCGCCTGATCGGGTTCCTTTTCCGCCCATCCTGTGAAATAAGTGGCGAGCGTCTCCGCCCAGCCGCCTTTGCCATAATTGCCGGCGAAGCGGTCCAGCACCAACTTGGGGCCGCCTTTCGGCCCGATAAGTTCGTCGCAGATATGTTTTTCCAACAACTCGCGGGCCTCACCAGGCAAGTTTGCCGTCGCGATTTCATCGAGGGCCGCCAACAGCTCGTCCCGGCTCATCGCCCTGAATTGCGCTTCCAGCCGCGCGCTTGTTTTGAGGAGGCCGCTCGGCTCGTCGCTCAGCTCGTTTTCTCCCTGTTCGAGCTGCCTCGCCACCTCCGCCCAGTCCACGGGTTTCTTGTCGAGCGGGGTCCTGGAGGACACCGGACGGCTTGCCCCCGTGGCGGACCGTTCCGTCACAGCGAGCGTCTTTTGCAGGCGGGCGTTCCGCTCTTCCAAGTCGGCGATGGAACGGAACTGCCCGAAAAGCCAGACTCCTGCGGCTAACACAACAAGGGTCGGAACAACGGCGGTGGTGGTTTTCATGGCGGCGGCGGTTAAAAAAACGGTGGCGGTGGCGGACGATGCCGCGCCAGCCGCACTCGCGGCGATGGCCTTGGACGCGAGCATGGAAACGGCGGGCGCGGCGGCCTTGGCATCTGCGGCGAATCCCGCGACCATCACGCCTGATAGAGACCCGCCAACCCGGCAGCCGCGGCGCACCAGCTTGTCACGCAAGCGCGCGGTGGCGCGGTCGATGCGCTTCTGCGCGGCATCCGCCGCGATGCCGAGAGTGGCGGCGACTTCCTTCACGCTGAGCGCACGATAGAAACGCAGCAGCAGCGCCTCGCGATCCTTGTCGGAAAGCGCGGAAAGCGCATCGTCGAGAACGGGCTGCATGTCCCGCCATGCGGCGTCACGGGCATCGTCTGGATTTTCCATGGCAGATTGGAGGGCTTGAAGTTTGCGGTATTCGCGTGCGGATTTCCGGCGCAGGTTTCTGGCATGCAGCACGGCGGCACGGTGCAGCCAGCCGCCGAGCGAAGGGCAGGACGCCAGTGACCTCGCCTTTTGCGCGAGGGTGATGAAGGTGAGCTGCGCGGCCTCCGCCGCCATCGCGTCATCCCCGCAAGTCCGCCGCGCCGCGGCATGCACCAGCCCGGCGTAGCGGCCTACGAGGGCGCGGAACGCCGTTTCGCTGCGACTCTTGTGCCACTCGGCGAGCAATGCGGGGTCGGATGGATCGGATGACGGCATGTTTGCAATGAAGTGTCCGCCCGTGGCGCGAACCGGACAAACTTTTTTGGTAACCGGCCTGTCCCGGAATCCGCTATTTTCAGTCCAAATCAGGGGCCGCTCAAGCCGGTTTATTCCCTCGGGTCCAATGTCAGGCCGCAGGGCCGACACATCAAAATCAGGCGAAGATTTTTAGCCGCAAAAAGGATCAAAAAATACGCAAAAATGGAAATGAACGAGATCTTTGCTTCAAGATGGAATCACGACCGCCTCAAACCGCAGCCTGAAAATCCAAGCCTGCCATTGAATCGAGTGATCGAATCGGGTTTTTGCGCCCTTTTTTCGCCTTTTTGCGGCCAAGAAAATCCAGATGCGTCGGCCGAATTTCAGGCCGAATGTCACTTGCCATCCTTCTTGACCCGGTGTAGCCGTACCCCGGCTAAGGAAACCACCTGGTCAATTTTAAATTCCATGATTGTCTCCTTCATCCTTTGGTGTCTCGCCGGTCTCGCTGTCGGTATCGTATTCGGTTCCTTCTTCGAGTGGACTCTCCACAAATACGTGATGCACCGCCCCGTTTGGAATTTCCGCTACGCCTTCCAGGCACACGCGGTGGTCCACCACAAAACCTTCAAGGCGGATCACACCTACCACCTGATTCATGAAAAGGACAAGGAGACCATCCCGATGGCGTGGTGGAACGGTCCGGTGCTGATCCTCATCGGCGTGATTCCCTTCACCCTGCTTTCCTGGCTGACCGGACAATGGGCGTTCGTCATCGGCGGTGCCTTGGCGTTCGCATCCTACTACTGCATTTACGAATACATCCATTGGTGCATGCACCTGCCCAAGGCCCGGCGGGTGGAAAAACCTTGGTGGTTCCGCAAGCTCAACGGCCATCATCTCCTCCATCACCGCTACATGCACAAGAATTTCAACGTGGTCCTGCCGCTCGCGGATTTGTGCCTCGGCACGCTGATGCTGCGTGCGAAAACCCATTTCGCACAGGCGATCGGGCCATCCGTGCCGAATATCCAGCCACGGGCTTGATTTTCAGTTTCCCAAGAGTGGAAAGAGAATGCTGGAGTTCCGCGCCCGGGCTTGCTAGTCATCAAGGACACCCAATTGCCCCGATGAAATTCCTACTCCTGCTCCCCATCACCGCTCTGGCACTTTGTGCAAGCTCCTGCCGCACCGTCATGCCGCTCGATCCGATGACGTTGAAGTTGTCCTGCAAGTGCCTGCCCGAGAATTTCCCGCCGCATGATCCGTGCCCGCAGCACATCATCGCTGAGAAATAATCCTCGAACGCCACGATCGCCGGTCCTTCGGCTGGCATGCCGCCGATGATCGCCAGCCCTGCCGGATCAGGCAAGGGATGGCTCATCGGCGGATCGAAATGTTCGCCATACGCTCGTGGAGCGGAGCGAACATGGCTTTCAGGAAATCCTCCTCACCTCCACCCGATCCCAATACATCCGGTCCCGCCAATCCCGGAACATTTCCTGGTAAAAATCCAGTTGCCGCCCGGTCGCCACCACGTCTCCCGCCACGAGAACCTCGTTCATGCCGTCCGCCGTCCGGAGGCTCCGCACTTGCGGAAATTCACCGCACAGAATTTTCCGCGTGAGCGACTGCATCGTCCGGTGCCCAGCTCCGGTCACCAGATTCACCGCCAGCAATCCGCCCGGAGCCACCGCCCGCCGCAGATGGCCTAACAATTCAGGATCCCACGCCCGCGGCCGGAACACATCGGTCTTCCCCGCCAGATAAATGTCATCGAACACCACATCGAACCGCCGTTGGTTCTTCTCCAGCCACGGATAGGCGTCCGTCGTGAGAATTTCAATTCCCAGCGCGTCGAGTTCCATGTGTTCGCGCGCGAGATCGACGATTTCCGTGTCGATGTCGATGGCGGTCAACTCACACTCCGGCAGCAAATGCCGCAGCACGCGGAACGCCGTGCCGCCCGCCAGGCCGAGCATCAGAATCGAGCGCGGCGGACCGTCCTTCCGCAGCAACGCCGCAGCCGCGATGAGATCCCACGCCAGGCCGGTGAGAAACCGCTTCTTGTGAAACGACGCGTGCAGCGCCCCGGCCACCCGGAACTCCGTCGCGTGATCGGATTTCCAAATCTCCAGCGATTGATATTGTGTGTGAACGGTTCCCGTGCGGCGCATCGCCACCAACCATGAGACCGCCAGCGCCTGATGAAAGCGGGAAATTCCTCAAGTTTTTGCCTTCCCGGACAAAATCGCCCGAGTCAGCCTCACGGCCATGAACTTCGGCATCATCGGCACCGGCACCATCGGACACTTCCACGCACAGGCCATCCGCGCCATGGACGGCGGCACCCTCCACTCGGTTTACGGCCGTCGCGCGGAAAGCACCGGAGCTCTCGCTGCGGAATTCGGCGTGAAACCGTATTCCAATCTCGATGAATTCCTCGCGGATCCCGAACTGGAAATCGTCACCATCGGCACCCCGTCGGGCGTGCATTTCGAGCCGACACTCGCCGCGCTCAACGCCGGCAAACACGTCATTTGCGAGAAACCACTGGAAATCACGACGGCGCGGATCGATCAACTCATCGCCGCCGCCACGACGAACGGGAAAACATTGGGAGCCATCCTCAACCGCCGCTTCAATCCCGCAATGGACGCGTTCAAGGCCGCCTGCGATGCGGGCCGGTTCGGCAGAATCACCTCCGCATCCTGTTATGTGAAATGGTTCCGCGACCAGGCTTACTACGATGCCGCCGAATGGCGCAGGACGATGCCGCTCGCCGGTGGCGGCGCATTGATGAACCAGGCGATCCACACCATCGACGCGCTGCTGCTCCTCGCAGGACCGGTGCGCTCGGTGCGCGCGAACATGGCGTGTCTGGCCCACGACGGAATCGAGGTCGAGGACTCGGCAGTCGCCATTTTGGAATTTGAAAACGGCGCGCACGGCGTGATTGAAGGATCTACCTGCAACTGGTCGGAAAACGGCCACCCGGCACGCGTGCAAATCTGCGGCACGGAAGGCTCGGTATTTCTCGCCGATGAAACCTTCGAAGTCTGGGATTTCCAAAACCCGCAGCCCCGCGATGCGGAAATCCGCCGCACCCTGATGCGTGGCGATCAACCGACCCTCGGCGCGAACGATCCCAAGGCGATTCAATTCGACCAGCACCAGCGGAACTTCGAGGAAGTCGTCAGGGCGATCCGCGAAGGCCGCGAACCAAGCACCTCCGCCGCCGAGGCGCGGAAAGCCGTGGCGCTGATCGAGGCGATCTATCAGAGCGCCGC
>CAYXZE010000124.1:5111-7110 GCA_964469395.1 uncultured Luteolibacter sp. | reverse complement strand
AATTCATTTGATTGAATATCATCCTGAACAACCTTGGAATCAAGCAGCGCCGTCCGCGCCAAGAAGGCACCATCTAAAGTCGCAGCCGATATTGGCATATCGCCAATTGCAGACCGGGCCCTTGAAGGCCGATCAACCCGAGTGCCATCCGCACGAAACAATTTGGACTCAGGCAAAGTTGAAAGAACGCTTTCCGGCACACGCTCGGATGGATGATCTTTTTCCCAATTCAATAGCTTTTCAGAGGCCTCACCAAACGCGATGATATCGGACTCCATTAGATTTATGGATTTCGAAATCGAGTGAATATCCTGATTTCTGATCTTAATTACATTTCCATCTCTCAACAGTGTCACACGAGTCCACTGATTAGCCCCACCCTGGACAGCGACGACCTCCCAAATCGTCAGGACGTCTTTCCCGGACGCCGTGAAAACAGAAAACATCAGAACCATACAGTATGCCATTTGGCAAATCATGCGGCCTTTCATTTGATTTCCTCGCGTTATTTCCAGGTTCATGTGAATTCTTCAAACGATCCCCCCTCACTCCCCCAGGCCCTTCGCATAGACTTCGTTTTCCGTGAAAACGATGCTCATCGGCCGGCAGCAGATCTCGCAGTCATAGTCCACTTCCGCGGGCATTTCGTCCGGGTGCGGGACGGCGACTTCAAAAACCTCGAAGCATGTCGGGCAGGTGACTCGGGCGAATTCCATGGGGCGAGGGTAGCGGCGATCATCGGTCGCTGGCCAGATCGTTCTTCGGGAACGCCAGGAAAGGTAGCGCGCCACCGCCGGGGGCGCATGTCCATGGAGAGCGAAAGAATCGCCAAAGGCAGCCATTCCGTCCCGGGCTTGGCATCATCTTTCTCTTCCCATGGGCCTGCGCTCTCGGCGAGAGCGCGCTACCTGGCTCGGCGTTCCCGGCGTCTTCCCGCTTGCAAGCCCGCGCGGCGCGGACCATCGTCCGGCGCATGGCCGAAAAGACGCTTTTCGAAAAAATCTGTGACAAGGAAATCCCGGCGAACATCGTCCATGAGGACGACCGTTGCGTGGCGTTCCGCGACATTTCACCGCAGGCTCCGCTGCACATCCTGATCATCCCCCGCAAGCCGGTCCCGCGGATCGGGCTGGCGGAGGAAGAGGATGAGTCTCTGCTAGGCCATCTGTTGCTCACCGCGGCGCGGGTCGCGCGCGGCGAGGGCATCGCGGACGGCGGCTACCGGCTGGTGATCAACAACGGCCCGCACGGCGGCGAGGCGGTTCCGCATTTGCACGTCCATTTGCTCGGCGGCCGGCAGATGGAATGGCCACCCGGTTAGACCCGAATTTCATGAAACCGAAACTCTCCCGCTTTCTCGCCGCGCTATTCCTGGTGGCGCCATCGTGCTGTCCGAAACCGCCGGTCGCGGCATCCCCGCCGACCCGGCGGGTGGTGCTGGTGCATGGCTTTCTGGAAACCGGCTCCACCTTCAAGACTCTCCAGCGCCGCTTGGAAAAGCGCGGCTTCGAGTGTTATGCCCCGCGCCTGCTGCACAACGATGGCCGCGGCGGATTGGAAAACCTGGCCGTCCACCTCAAGCGCGACATCGACACCAAGTTCGGCCCCGAGCAGCCGATCAGCATCGTCGCCTTCAGCATGGGCGGGCTGGTGAGCCGCCACTACCTGCAGAATCTCGGCGGGGCGGCGCGGTGCGAGAACCTGATCACCGTCTCCTCGCCGCACAACGGCACCAAGGCCGCGTATGCCTATCCGTCCCTGGGCGCGAAGGAAATGCGGCCGGGCAGTTCGTTTCTCACCAATCTCCGCTCCACGCAGGATCGCCTCGAAAAAATCCCGGTGGCGTCCTACCGCACGCCGCTGGATCTGGTGATCCTGCCGCCCACCAGCTCGGTGTGGGACTGCGCGGAAAATCTGGAATACCCGGTGATCCTGCATCCGATGATGCTCACGTCCCGGCGCGTGCTCGATGACATCGAGAAGCGGTTGATGAAATAAG
>CAYXZE010000124.1:0-5011 GCA_964469395.1 uncultured Luteolibacter sp. | reverse complement strand
CGCTTTTCTTTCGCGGATCATTGGCTGGTCGACCGAAGTTCGACCCTCCATAAAAAAGCCCGCCGCCGGAGGGCCGGCGGGCGGGTGAATTTCAGACTCGCGAAATCGATTACTCGCCGTCCGCCTTGATTTTTCCGAGCACTTCGACCCGCACGGGGACCACGCCGCGCTTGACGAATCCGAGCCGCTCGGCGGCACCGATGGTGAGATCGATGATCCGGCCCTTCACGTAGGGTCCGCGGTCATTGATGGTCACCACTTCGGATTTGCCGTTCGCTTCATTGGTCACGCGGACCTTGGTGCCCATGGGCAGGGTCTTGTGGGCGGCGGTCGCCGCATGGTTCGAGAGGCGCTGGCCGCTGGCGGTCCGGGTTCCGTAATTGGTCCGGACGGAATACCAGGAGGCTTTGCCGCGTTGGACCGACTTCACCGCGAGGTCCTGGTCGGTCGAGTGGGGTTGGTGTTTGGTAGTTGCATTCCCAACTGACGCGCAGCTGGGAATAAGGATGACGCCGGCGATTGCCAGGGCCACGGAGTTTAGGTTCCGGGTCATGTTCATCGTGTTTGAGTCCCCTTCGGGGCGGCCGCGACATAAGAGCCTCGTAATGAGGAATCAAGACAAAACTGCCTCACCCGAATCCGCCGGAATCCCTTCAAAAACCAGTAGGAATGGGAATGTCTTACGGAAAAGTTAACCATTTTTTCCCGATTTTTTGGCACGGCGTTTGCCAAATCCCCCGCCATGTTGAAACAACGCACTCTCCCGGAGCAAAACCGTTTCACCCCTGCGGATCTGGATTTCCTCACCTCCATCCTGGCTCCCGGAAAAAAGGCCCATCTGGAAACCCTCTGGAGCGATCCGGACGCGCTGCGCGAAATGCTCGACCTGAAAGAGGTGTTCCGCGGCCTGCTGGAATCCCCCGCCGCGATCCAGGTGTCCCCGCGATTCTATTTCTACGTGCTCGTCCGCCATGCGTTCCTGCAAGCCAACCTCAGCGATCCGGATCTGGCGAACTACGTGGCCTACGTCATGGCCCGGCGGATTTGCCCGCCGGCCGGGGATCCGCTGCGGGACATTGCCGGCGGTTTCACCCATGTCTCGGACTTCATCGCCGTCATTTCCAATGCCAGCGGGCGGATGCGCTTTCACCTGCAAATGGCGGCGGGAAACCAATTCCTCATCCTCACCGGCCTTTATCCCGCCTTCCTCAGACGGCGCAACGAGCTGCACGGCACGCCCGGTCTGGAGTTCTATGAATCCTTCGCGAAAAAGTCGTTCAAGGACGCCGCGAACAACAGCCGGGGTCCCGGCAAGGCCGCGCGGCAGATCCTCGGCAACCTGTCCGAGGTCATGCCCGCCGCCCGCCGCTCGCTCAACCGGATGGCGGAGGAGTATGTGTTTCTCGGGGAATAATCCCGGCTTTACGGAACCGGCTTCCAGCTTGCGCGGGTGATCCGCCAGCCGTCCTTCTCCTTTTTCCAAGTGAAATGGACGTCGAATTTCCCATCGGCCGGGCGATACGTCGGGAGCTCGACGAGGGCGTTGAGGGAAAATGACACCTTCGCCGTGTCTCCGGCGACGGTGACGGCGTGAAATTTTTGCAGCTCGAAGCGGCTTTGTTTGCACTGATTGCAGAGCCAGGAATAAACGGACTCGAGTTCCGCGCGTTCAAAAACGCCATTTCCTTCCTGAATCGTCGGATTTTCCAACTCCACCTCTTCCGCGAGCAGAGAGTTGAGCGCATAGGTTCCCATTTGGCGGTTCACCTTTCCGCTGCCGCTCTCAAACGTGAGCGTGGTGAGCAGCGATCCGGTGCGGCGCTTCAAGACCTGGGTATCGGAAAACCACCAGGCGGCGAGGCCCACGAGGATCGGGAGGATGGAAAAAATGGCGAGGCGTTTCACTTGGCGGCGGGCTGGTGGTTCGGGTCGTAGAAAATCCGGATGTCCGCCTTTTCGGAGCCGAGGAACTGTTGCGCGCGTTTGAGCGCGGCGCGCGTCGAGAGATTCGGGTTGCGCGGATTGGTCAGGAAAATATTGCTCTCGCCCGCCCGCCGGTCACAGCCGGCCTGCAGGGTGATGAGGATGCCGGATTTCTTGAGCACCCGGTAAACCTCGCGGGTCGCGCCGGACACGATCAGGTGCAGGCCCTTTTCCCGCATGAACAGAATCAGATCTTCCAGCGCCATCACGCTCGTCGCGTCCAGATGCCGCGCGTTTTTCAACCGCAAGATGATCACCTGGATCGCCGGATCGGAAACGGTCCGCTGAATCTGCGTGCGGAACAATTCCGCCGCGCCGAAAAACAAATCCCCCTCGACGTGGACGATCGAGATCGCCGGGATCGGCCGCTGGCGTTTCTCGCCCATTTCCCGCAGCTCGCCCTTTTCGCTGAACTCATACTCGATCAGATAAGGCCGGCTCGCCTTACGCAGGAACAGCATGATCGAAATCGCCACGCCGATGAAAATCGCCACATGCAACGGCGCCAGCAACGTGGCGATGAAAGTGATCACCAGCACCGCGGCGTCATCCGTGGTGGAAAGCAGGCAGATCCGGATGTGGCGGATATTGAATAGCGAGAATGACAGCGCGATCACCAGCGCCGCCAAGCCCGCCTTCGGCACGTAGTCGATCAACGGCACGCCCCAGCCGACCGAAGCCGCGATCAGCGCCGCGAAGCCCATCGTGTAGAGGCCGGAAAATACCGATGCGAACCGCGTGCGCGCACCGGACTCATGATTGAGCTGCGAGCGGGTCAGAGAACCCGAGGCCGGCATCCCCCCGGCGATGGCGGCGGCGAGATTGGCCACGCCGACCGACAGCATGTCCTGGTTCACGTCCGGGCGGTCGCCCGTTTTCGAGGCCAGCGTCTTGGCCATCAGGGTGTTTTCCAACGAAGCGAGGAACGCCAGCGCGAACGCGATGCCCAGCAGCGCCGAGATGTCGGAGAAAATGTCCGCCCGCATCAAATCCGGCATTTTCAACTTCAAGTCGCCGAAGCCGAAGGTCTCGAACGTCTGCACCCCGTGGAACGGCCCCGCCCCCGAGTGAATCAGCGAGCCGAACACCACCGAGGAAAACAACAGCGACAGCGCGAACGCCGGCCACCCCGGCCGCCATTTCCGCAACGACCAGAAAACCGCCAGCGTCACCCCGCTGATCACCAGCGACGCCCATTGCGTGTGCGGCAGGGCCCGCACCAACCCCGCCGACAACCCGGCGAAAGTCGCCGAATCACTGGCATTCACATGCCCCTGCAAGCCCAGAAACGGTTGCAACTGATTCGCCACGATCAACACCGCCGCGCCGGACATGTAGCCGACCAACACGCTGCGCGACACGTATTGCAACAAATCCGCCACCCGGAAAAACGCCCCCGCGCCAGCCAGGAACCCCACCATCAGAACCAGCAGCGGAATCAGCTCGCCCAGCCGCCCGGTCAGCGCCGGATTCGTCGCGAAGAAACTGAACAGCATGAACGCCGTCGCATTCGTCGGCCCCAGAATCGTGTGCCGGGATCCCGCGAACCACGGAGCCACCAGCGCCGCCACCGCCGTGCTGATGATTCCATAAACCACCGGCAGCCCGGCGATGGCAGCAAACGCGATGCCCTGCGCCAGCGCCAGCACCGTCACATTCGCCGCCGCCCATGCGTCCGCGCGGAATTGCGGCGGATCGTAGCTGCGGAAATCCTGAAGAAATGGCGCCGCCACCACCCGCTCCCCGGCGAAGAAACTCCGCACATTGCGGATGGTATTCTTGAGCGCGCGGAAAAGTTTCATCGAATCCACAGACTACTTGAACCGCGCCCGCCGGAAAAGGAACAAACCCAGCAGGACACAGGCCACGTTCGGCGACCACAGCACCAGCGTCACCGTGGAGTCCGATTTGAACTGATCCGCCATCATCGTGATCAGGAAATAACCGGTGCCGATCAGCAAACTGTAAATCAACCCGCGCGACGTGTCCCGCCGCCGCGCCTGCAAGCCCAGCGGCACCGCCACAAAGGCAAACGCGAAACAGGCCATCGAGAACGAATACCGGGTGGTGATTTCCCGCTGCATCTTCACCCTCTTGTCCTTGCTCAGCTCCGGGTGCTCGGCCATTTCCCGGCGGATCTGCGCGTTCGACATCGAGCTCGCCTTCGGCTTCTTCGGGTTTTTCAAATCGATCACCAACGGTTCCGCCTCGTTCGCGAAAACCATCGTCACCTCGCCCTTTTCATTGCGGGACTCGAAATAAGCGTCCTCCAGCTTCAACCGCAGTTGATTCCTCACCTGGTCCACCTGCAAGGCCGCCCGCGCCGCATGGACGTAAGTCGTATTTCCCGCCGTCTCCAGCGACTTCGGCAAACCGTAAAAATGGAATCCCTCCACCCACTCGTCGCTCTTCCCTTCGATCAACAGCTTCTGAAGATTCCCGCCATCGCCCTTGAAATCCCCCTGCACCACACCCGGTTTCAGCAGCGAATCGGGATCGCGCTTCGCCTGTTCGTAAACCAACTGCCACATCGACGCCCGCGCCTGCGGCACCACGTTCACATTCAGCCACAAACTCAACAGCGACAGCCCCGCCCCGATCACGAACACCGGGGCCGACAACCGCACCAAGCTCAAGCCCGCCACCCGGAAGCTCGTGATTTCATGATTCGACGACAAGCGCCCGAACACCATCAGCACCGCCGACAAAAATCCCCACGGAATCGTGTAAATCAGCGAAACCGGCAGCACGTTGATGACAAACCGGATCACCAGCCCCAGCGGAGCCTTCTGGTCCACCAGCAACGGCTGGATTTCCTTGAACAGCTTCCCCAGCACCAGCACCAATCCCAACACCAAAACGGCGTACAGCGTGCCCGTGAGCACCTGTTTTCCGATGTAGCGGTCCGAAATTCGCATGAAGTCGCCCCACCTTGGCGAGACCTATCCGGCCTGTCCAGACCAGAGACACACCACCTCAGGCATCTCCCTCCCCATCCTCCCCATCCTCCCCATCCTCCCCATCCTCC
>CAYXZE010000123.1:0-7127 GCA_964469395.1 uncultured Luteolibacter sp. | reverse complement strand
TTTCCATGGACACGGCGGACGGATTCCGCCGCTCCTTGGAGCCACTACCCGTAATACGGCCGCAGCATCCAATAACAGATCGGTCCGGTGACGGCGACGTAGAGCCACAGCGGAAACACCCAGCGCGCGAGCCGGCGGTGGGCGGCGAAGCGGTTGGTCCAGCCGGCGATGAAGGTGAAGAGAATGAACGGCAGGCTGATCGCGGCGGAAACGATGTGGGTCAGCAACAGCAACAGATATACCGTGCGCGTGGAGCCAGCCGCGAGTTTCTCGGCGGAATCCACCAGCCCGTCTCCATTCACATCGCCGAATCTCACTTCCGCGCTGGTGATGTGGTAGGCCACGTAACAGAGCAGGAAAACGACGGAAAAAGCCATGGCGGCGAGGATGAAATTCCGGTGGACGATGATCCTGCCTTTTTTCACGGCCACCAGCGCGGCCACCAGACAGACAGCCACCAGGGAGTTGAGCAGCGCGTGGATCGGCGGCAGGCAGGCGACCGACCTGCCTTCCGGCAGCGGCAGCTTGAACTTCTGCATCGCCACCACCAGCAGCAACACCGCGGCGGATAGAATCCAGGCGGCGACGCCGAGTTTTTTCGAGAGTTCTTCCCGCGGCGCGCGTGCCAGCCATTGTTTGTGCTCGTCGTTCATCAGATGCCGGGTGTTTCGTTTTTCTCAAGCTCCGCGCGGATGCGGGCGAACAACTCGTCCTTGAGTTTTTGATAGAGTTTCGGATCGAGCTTCCTGCCTTCCTCCGAACGCGCATCGGCGAGCGGCCACTTGCCGATCACCTTGAAATCCCGGTCCACCAGAATGAAGCCGAGGTCGTGCGCGTATTTGCCGTTGGCCTCGATGTCCACCGGGTCGGTGCGCTCGCGGATGCCGAAGAACTTGAGCTCGTGTTCGAGATAGTCGTGGGTGGTTTTCGCGTCACCGGCATTGAGGAACCACCAGTTCTTCGTGTCCGCGCCGAGGGCCTTGGCATAGTCCGCGAGTTTCTCCTGCTTGTCATTTTCCGGATCCACGGAAATGCAGGTGATGTGGAAGTCCGGGTGATCCTTGAACTCATCGTAAATCTTCCGCAACTCCTCGCCATTGCGGACCGCGCAATGCGGACAAATCGCGAAGAACTCGGCGACGATCCAGACCTTGCCGCGCAGATCGGAGAGCTTGACGGACTGGTTGTCCTGATTGACGGCGGTTAGATCCTTGGCGATCCCGAACCACTGCGGCGCGGTTTCCTTCCCTTCATTGATGACGACGGGTGCCGGTTGGGACGAGCCGAACCCCTGCCGCAGTTTCATGGAAATGGCGATAATGCCGATGCAAAAGATGGCAATGCCGGTGTAAAAGAGGGCGATCGTGGTGTTGCGTTTCATCAGTTTTTGAAAGGTTCGGCTAACAGTTTGTCGATGGTTTTGCCCAGCAGGTGCTCCAGCTCCCCGACGTTGGTGCGGTCGGTGCCGGTCTTGGCTCCCTTGGCGTCCCAGGCGGCGGCCTGCTCGAAATCAAAGGTGGCGACGAACGGCGGGCCGCCTTGTTTCTGCGGCACCACGGCGCGGCGGATGTGGCCGTTTTTATCAATCAGGATGATGGCGGAATCATAGAGCCACTTGCCCGCGAGTTCGTGCGGATAGATGTTCGCCTTGAGCTCGTTCTTGATGAACTTGTGCAAGGTTGCCGGTTCGTTGGAGCCGACCCACCATTGGGGCAGGTTCATGCCGTGGGTGGCGGCGGTGGCGGCGAGCATTTTCGGCAGCTCTTCCCGACTCGCGGGATCGACGATCAAGGTGATCAGATGAAAATCCCCGTTGGCGGCGCGGCCTTCCGCGAGGCGCTTCATCACCGCCATGCTGAGTTCCGAGGCCTGGGGATCGCGCGCGCTGGTGACGTTCACCGCGATGACTTTTCCGCGGAGATCCACCAGGTTCGCCTCCTTGTCATCCTGCCGGAGCATCCGCAGGTCGCGCTCGGGGGTGATGCGGTAAATCACGGCGGGCCGGTCGTCCTGCGACTGTTTGACGGACCATTGCTCGTAGGCTTTCAGCACCAGCCAGCCGCCCAGCAGCATGATGCCGATCAGAATCAACGCGGTGTTGCGGAGCTTCTTCGGATCGCGGACGGCGGGTTCGAGACTGGGATCGGGTAGTGGCATGGGCGGCGGAATTTAAACGGAGGCGGCGGGGTGGCAAGCCATGGGCGGGATTTTTTTAACCACAGATGAACAAGATAAACGCAGATGAAAGAGATGAATCAGATGCATTGCCGGATAGCACTGCAATCCTCCGGGAATATATTCACCCCTTCTTCCATCTGCGTAAATCCTGTTCATCTGTGGTTCAAATTTCTGAAATGTAGATGCCTTGGGCTATTTTTTCACGACTTTGATCTCAAACATCGACGGCCAGTTTTTCCCGGTGACAAGAAGGTGGCCGGTCGCCTTGTCGTGGGCGATGCCGTTCAGGACCTCCGCCTGATTGGGACGGGCGAGTTGGTTTCTCAAGCCGCCGAGATCCAGCCAGCCGGTCACCTGGCCGTCGTCCGGCGAGATGCGGGCGATTTTGTCGGAGCGGAAAACGTTGGCGAAAATCTGGCCGTCGATCCATTCGAGCTCGTTGAGGTTTTTCACGGCGCTGTTGCCGTCCCTCACCTCAAGCGTTCTGACCACGGAGAAATCCTTGGGATTGATGAACTTGAGCGTATCGCTGCCGTCGCTCATGACGAGCTGCCTGCCGTCGCTGGCCAGCCCCCAGCCCTCGCCCTGATAGCTGTGCGTGCGGATGGGCTTGAAGGAATCTCGCTCCAGAACATAGGCTGTGTTTTCCTTCCAGGTGAGCACCCACATTTCATGGCCGATGACCGTGAGGCCTTCTCCGAAAACCGTCCTGGCCAGCGGGCGTTTGCGCAGGATTTCCCCGGTGGCGGGGTCCAGCTCGCGGACGGTGGACTCGCCATACCTGCCGGTGCTTTCGAACAACCGCCCATCCGCGAGTTCCAGCCCCTGGGTGTAGGCGGAGCCGTCGTGTGGCCGCGTGGAAATGATCTGATAGCCAAGCTTTTCCGGCGGGGTCTTCTGGCAGGACGTGAGGACGCAGCAGGCGGCGGCCAGCGATGTGAGGATGCGTTTCATGACTCAGCGTTCGGTGAATTTTTTCCAACACTGGAGGAATCCCGGCGCGAAATCCTCCGGGCGGCCCGCGATCCATGCGGTGATTTCCGCCAGCGGAAACCACATCGCGGCATCCACCTCGGCAGACGGAAAACGCAGGCTGCCGTCGTGCCGCGTCTGATAGAGCCGGACATGTTCCCACGCCGTTTCCGGGCAGGCGGCGATGCGGGCGACCTCCTCGGGCGCGGCGGCTACGGAAATGCCCATTTCCTCGCCGAGTTCGCGGACGGCGGCGCTTTCGTAGCCCTCGCCGGAGTCGAGGTGGCCGGAAACGCTGGAATCCCACAGCCCGGGGCACATGTCCTTGAGCCGCGAGCGTTTTTGCAAAAGCAGATCGCCGTGCTTGTTGAAAACGAAAACATGGACCGCGCGGTGCATGAGATTCCGCGCGTGCACCTCGCCGCGGGTGGCGGTGCCGGTGACTTCGTCGCCGGCATCCACCACGTCGAAGATTTCACCGGATTTCTGCGGCAGGTCCTTGAGCGGATGCGGATCGTAGGCGCGTGTCAGATCGACCCATTGCGCCAGCGTGAGTTCCTCGCCACGGACGGTGGCGGCGACGCCGAGTTCCGCGGTGACGTCCTCCCACGGCGGGCCGGCGGGGAGTTGTTTTTTAAGCTGCTTGCGGCGCTGGGCGAAGCCGCGGCGGATGAGCTCGTCGAACAAGCGGTAATCGAACGTCGGCAGCCCGCCGACCCGCGGCGTGAGCACCGCCACGCTGGAATCGATCTTCGGCTGCGGGTAAAACGCTTCCGGCGGCACGGTGCGAAGCGATTTCACCTCCCAGTTCGCCTGCGTCCGCAGCGAGAGGATGCCGTAGTCCTTGGTGCCCGGTTGCGCGGCGAGCCGGTCGATGACCTCCTTTTGCAGCATGATCACCGCGCGCTCGAACGGATGCGGCCGGCTGAGGAGATTTTTCATGATCGCCCCGCCGCAGGAGTAGGGCAGATTGCCGAGAAATTTCAGCGGCCGGTGTTTGAAAAGCTGGCGGCCGTCGAACTTCGCGCCGTCCGCGTGATGCACCTCCACGCTCTCATCGTTGCGGAACCGATGTTTCAGCGCCTCCGCCAGCCGCGCGTCGAACTCGATCAGGATCAGCCGCCGCACCTTCCCCGCCAAATGCTCGCTGAGCGATCCGGTCCCGGGTCCCACTTCCACCACCGCGTCGTCCGCCGTGATTTCAAGCTGCGCGACGATCCAGCGCGCCATGTTCGGGTCGATCAGGAAATTCTGTCCGAGCTGCTTGCTCGGCACCACATTCGCGTGAATCAGCGCTTCTCGTATTTCCCGTCCCGTCATGGCCGCCGTTCATGACGTATCCGCCGCCCGCGTGCAACCCCCGCGATGGCTTTATCGACGGCGGCGGGCCAGCACCAGCATCCCCGCCAGCGCGAGCACGGCGGTGGACGGCTCCGGAATGATCGTGAGAATTTGGGACCGGTAGGCAGAAAGGTCTGCGATGTAGGTCGCGTTACCCACTACTGCAGTGTTGTTGGGTTGTTTTTCATGGGTGCCCACCGCATACATCATCCCACTCAGCTCCCACGAAGTGCCATTCAAGGAGAATACCCCGCCACCCGAGTCGCCGGTGACGGCCTGGCCTTCCTCGACATATGTCCCCGGCCCCGAATTGAACTGCGTCGCAAACGAAACCACATCGATCGGATTCTCGATCGTTCCAATGTTTGCGACAAAATCGGTAGCAGCCACATCATTCACGCCCCAACGGACCTCTTGGGTCGCGGTAGTTTCATAGCCGGCGATGTTCGCCAGCGCCGAAGTGGTTTCCACCCACGTGTCGTCGCTCGTTCCTGGGTTCACCGTGCGGCTCCAGTACGTCGGCGCGCTTTCCTGCGTGCGACCATTCCCGATCATCGTCACAGCATTGCCTACCGACGGCGTGACCGTGGAAATATTCACACTCGGCAGGGCCAGAGGCGACGCCAACCGGAACAACACGATGTCCGTCTGCGCACTCAAAGCCGGCGTTTGCGCCGGATTGCCGAGCCGGTGGAAACTGCCAGCCTGCGTCGCGTAATTGACGCCGCCAAACTTCGCCGTCGGGGGCAATGAGCCCGCCACATGGTTCGCTGTAAGCACCCAGCCATCGCCCAGGTAAACCGCTGATGCAGCGCCGACCGAGCCGACGTTGTTGAAAAACGGTTGTCCGCTCGGAGCGGTATTATTCGTATTGCCAGAGATCGTCACCACGGCTTCGGCTGACTGGCCGCACGCCATGAGTCCCAAAAACAGCAGTCTCCGAAATTTCATGCCGCGAACCCTTGTGATTTCCCCGCGGATTGGCAATTCCAAACCCGCGAACCCTTCCCCGCTGTTGACGCCAGACCGTTCATCGTCTCCCATCCGCCCATGCCCGAGCCGAAACTGAAAAAGCCCCTTTCCTCCCACCGATGGGTCCTCGGCTACCTGATGCGGGAAAAGCGGATTTTCCTGCCCTCGCTCGCCGCTCTTTTCTTCACCGCCATCCTCTCGCTGGCCTTTCCCTACTACCTCAAGGAGCTCATCGGAAATCCAGCCGACGCACTGCTCAAGGGAGCCGATCCCGCCAAGATCGTCGTCCAAGCCAACCACATCGTGCTCATGCTCATCAGCGTGCTCGCCGTGCAATCCCTCATCGCGTTTTTCCGCGTCCAGGGATTCATCCGCTCCGGCGAAGCCGCGCTCAACCACCTCCGCCGCGACATTTTCGCCCATCTGGTAAAACTGCCGATCCGCTTCTATCAGGAACAACGCTCCGGTGCCCTCAGCAACCGCGTTTCCGCCGATCTGGGAATCGTCCGCGACACTTTGCTCAATGCCGTCCCGCAAGCCGTGCGCCACACCGTCATCCTCATCGGCGGCCTCATTTTCATCTTCGTCGCCTCATGGAAACTCTCGCTCATCATGCTCGGCAGCGTGCCCGTGGTGGTGCTGGCCATCGCATTTTTCGGCCGCAAGGTCCGTGGTTACTCGCGCGAGGCGCAGGACTCGCTCGCCGAGGCCGGCACCGTCATTGAGGAAACCACCCAGTCCATCGCCGATGTGAAAGCCTTCGGCAACGAGGAGTTCGAATACAACCGTTACAACCGCTCGCTGGATTCCTTCTTTGCCGTTTCCCTCCGCGGCGCGCGCCACCGCGCGGCGTTCCTTTCCTTCATCATCTTCGCCCTGTTCGGCACCATCGCCTTCGTCACCTGGTATGGCGCGCGCATGTATGCCCATGGGGAAATCGGCTGGACGAACTTCGCCGCCTTCATCCTGTTCTCCATCTTCGTCGGCGCTTCGTTAGGCTCCTTCCCGGAAATCATCTCCCAGTTCCAACAAACAGCCGGTGCCACCGATCGCCTCCGCGAAATTCTCGACACTCCCACCGAGCGAGTAAACGGCGAGACGGACATCCTTCTTCAAGGCTCGCTCGGCTTCAAACGCGTCAACTTCCGCTACCCGTCCCGCCCCGAGGCCCTAGTTCTCAACGAGGTCGATTTCCAGGTCGAGCCCGGCCAGCGCATCGCCCTCGTCGGCCCCTCCGGCGCGGGAAAATCCACCATCTTCTCCCTCATCCTCGGCTTCCACCCCCCGGAGTCCGGCAGCATCCTGTTCGACGACGTCAACGCCGCCGAGATCGGCCTATCCTGTCTGCGCGCGCAAATGGCCATCGTCCCACAGGAAGTCCTGCTCTTCGGCGGCACGATTTTGGAAAACATCGAATACGGAAACCCAGGGGCCAGCCGCCAGGAAATTATCCGCATCGCCACCATGGCCAACGCCCACGATTTCATCAGCGCCCTGCCCGATGGCTACGACACCATCGTCGGCCCGCGCGGCACCAAGCTCTCCGGCGGCCAGCGCCAGCGCATCGCCATCGCCCGCGCCATCCTTGCCAACCCCCGCATCCTCCTGCTCGACGAAGCCACCTCCGCCCTCGACTCCGAGAGCGAGCGCCTCGTCAACGAAGC
>CAYXZE010000122.1:0-7152 GCA_964469395.1 uncultured Luteolibacter sp. | reverse complement strand
TTTACGAGGTCTTCACGTAAACGCCGGTCAGGGGGCGTGGCGAGGGGCGGGTGGCCTTGAAGTCGCTGACGTAGCCGTTTTTCGTCCGGAATTCCACGTGGCCATTTCCTTTTCCTCCATAGACGAGGATCGCGCCAACCGGGGCGTCTGCGGGGTTCGAGATGTCAAGTTTGGTGAAGCCGTGATGTTCGGTGAGTTCGCGGCCGGCATTCTTGGCGGAAATGCCGTCGG
Organism: uncultured Luteolibacter sp.; assembly: GCA_964469395.1. Taxonomy (GTDB): domain Bacteria; phylum Verrucomicrobiota; class Verrucomicrobiia; order Verrucomicrobiales; family Akkermansiaceae; genus Luteolibacter. Next base: position 6,921 of record CAYXZE010000122.1, on the reverse strand, counting down.
GATAGCTGTCCACTGCGTTGGCGGCGACGAGCGCGCGTTTCACATAGCGCCAGCAACGTTTGGTGGACCTGGATCTGGCGTTGGCGGTGGCGATCTGGGTGGCTTCAACGAGATCCGGGCTGACTTCCACGGAGCTGACTTCCACGGAGCTGGTGCCGCGGTTGAAGAGGTGGCTGCGGGTGTGCAGTGGGAGTGCGTCAGCTTGGGAGAGTCCGAGAGCGAGAATAAAGGCGGAAATGGCGGCGAGGAAGCGGCATGGCGGAAGGGCGGGCATCAACATCATCAGTCTGTCGTGGGTGGGTAGGATAATTGGTTATTGGGAGCGGATCATCGGGGGGCAGACCGCCGGGGAACCTGCCAAGGGTTTCCAGCGTGTCAAAAAAGTTAGGTGCGGGAATTGCGGAACCGCCCTGGTTTCGGAGGGGATTTAGGCACGAATCGGATCGCAAGTCGTTGATGGATAGTGAGGATGGTGGTTGATTGAAGCGGTTGTTTTATTAGATGGGGGTGAATTGCCGAATGATGATTGTGGATTTTTGACTTTTGAAGTGAGCGGAGGCCTTTCCTCGAAATTCCACAATCCACAATCGGAAATCATCAATCAATCGCGGGCTGCCGAGGTGCATGCGAATCCCAATCATCCGCTTTAACTCAATTCGTCCTCAATGAACTCAAGCACGAGGTCGATGAGTTCGTCCAGGCCGGCGGGGAGCTCTTCTTCAATCGTGGCGAGGTAATCCGCTTCGGTTTCGCTGTAATCCTGGCGGTCCTGGCTGCGGGTTTCGCACCATCGGCTGGCGTTGAGGGGATCGACCAGGGTGGCCGCGCCGATGAGATCGAAGGAGTTGATCACCCGCTGGTGATCCACTCCGCTTTGCCAAAACTCATGCAGGCAGTCCTCGCTTTCCAGCACCGGAACGGTTTCATACACGTCTAAAAGGGCGCGTTCCGCGCGGCTGAGATCACGTTCGGTTGCCTCGCTTTCAAGGCGATCGATGAGAATTTCAACTTCATCCGGCCATTCAATCGGTTCGTGGGAAAACATATTGCGCGGATTTAGAATGGAGGAGTGTGCCTTGCAAAGCGAATCCGTCGTTCAAAGCGGGCGGTGAATATGGAGGCACCACACTCTTGTGGTGCCGGCGAATGCGGGGCCAATCCAATGCGCGAAGCTCCTTTCATTGTCCTCCCATGGGTGGGCGATCGGGTATCGCGGCTCTTTGTTTTTCAGAACGCGCCGTTGAGTTTCCGGCCGATCCAGAAGATTCCCAGCAGGGCGGTCAGGGATGCGACGGTGGTCCAGTGGGACCAGAGGGGGATGCGGTTTTCGAGGGGGCGCGGGGCGGGCAGGGCGGTGATTTCCTGGATGAGTTCGGCGAGCTGGGCGGGCTGGATGACGCGGCCTCGCGAGACTTTGGCCATTTCCTCCAGGACTTCCGGGCGGGCGGGCTGGCCGGTTTTTTCGATTTCCACTCCCTGGGCGAACAGGGTGGTTTCGAGCGGTTTGTCCTCGGCTCCGGTGGCGGTGGCGCGGAGTTTCCAGGCTCCGGGGAGATCGACCTTGAAGCGGCCGCTGAAGGCTCCCCAGGCGGTTTCGTTTTTCCGGAGCTCGATGCGCTGGGTGCGACCGTCGGGGGCGGTGAGATCGACGGCCACCACGCCGTCTTTGAGTGGCGCGCCGTTGGGATCGAAGGCGTTGGCGTTGAGGGTGACGGTGGAGCCGGGTTCGGGGCGCTCGGGGTTGAAGAAGAGGCGGACGCGCTGGCCTGCGGCCATGTTCCGCTGATAGGACATCCAGCGCGCGACCTGGCCCCAGAAGCGGTAGTGGTAGAGATCCTCGACTCCGCGCCGCCAGCGCCAGGCGGAATCCATGCCCATGAAGAGCACTTTTCCGCTGCCGGCGGGCTTGGTGACGAGCAGCGGGACGGGGCCGTATTTTTCGCGGCGGTTGCCATGGACGGCGAGGACCTCGGCCCCGCCCTTGGCCTTGATGACGGGGGCGTGCCAGTAGAAGCCGGGAAGGCGGCGCCAGATCTCGGGGTTTTCTCCTTCGTTGTTTCCCAACATGGTGAGCAGGGAGGCGCGGCCCTCGGTGGTGAGGGTGAGGGGGGAGGGGGTGGATTCGGCGAGTCCTTTTTGGTTCGCGTCGTCGAGAATGACGGGGATGAGGTCGGAGAGTTCGGTGTCCAGCAGGGAGAATTGGTTGCCTTGCGGGCCGGGCATGAAGATGAGGCCGGATGCCTGGTTTTCCACGAGGCCGCGGATGAGGGCGCATTGCTCTTTGGTGATCTGCTGCGTGCCGACGTCGCCCAGGTAGATGACGTCGTATTTCGCGAGGTCTTCGATTTTCGCGGGGAATTCCTTGAGGTAGTCCTTGCCCTCGCCGGGGCCGAGCGCGGGGTGGAGGAGCAGGCAGGAAAGCTCGACGCCGGGATCGCGCGAGAGGGCGTTGCGGAGGAAACGGTATTCCCAGCGTGGCAGGGTCTCGATGAGCAGGACGCGGATTTTTTCCGGGCGGCCGGAGATGGTGAATTTGCGCGAGTTGTTGGTGGCGACGAGCTCGCCATCGGCCACGGGGACGGAGAGTTCGAGGGTGGAGGCTCCTTCTTTTTCCAGACGCCAGAGGATGGAGTCGTAGGTCTCGGCGTTCGGCGGGATGACGATGTCCTTGGTGCGCTCTTTGCCGGATTCGTCGCGCAGCCGGACGATGGTGCGGACCTGGCGGTCGAGCGAGGAGCGGATGGTGAAGGGGATCTGCACGTTTTCCCCGACGATGCCGTAGGTGGGCGCGGTGACGGAGAGGAGGTCGAGATCGGGCAGCCGGACCTTGCTGCCGACGGGGATGGGAAACAGCGGGATGCCGCGGAGGCGGAGTTTTTGCGCGGCGGCGACGGGCGGCTGGCCGAGGTTGTAGTCGCCATCGCTGAGCATGACGACGGCGCGGAGGTTGGTTTGCTTGGCGAGGAGGTCGGTGAGCGGGGTATCGAGATCGGTGCCGGAAGAGGTGGAGAGTTGAGGGTCGGAAGTTGAGGGGGGCGGCGGGGTGGCGAAGGGGAGGGTGGTGACTTCGTTCGCGCCGTTGGCTTCGAGCGGTTTCCAGAGATTGGAGGCGAGGGCGGTTTTCACCCACTCGGCGCGGGAGACGACGCGGGACTGGTCGGACAGGGCGGGGGGCAGCGCGGCGTCGATGGTGGACATCGATTTGGAATCGTCCCAGAGAATCGCGATCTGCGGCTTGGTGTCGGGATGGATGGTGGTGAGCCACTCGGGCTGCCAGAGGAGGATGACGACCGCGAGTGCGGAGAGAAAACGCAGGGACTCCAGCACGGCGGTGCGTCCGGGGTGTGGACTGCGTTTCCATGAAATCACGGACAGCGCGACGACGAGGACCAAGGCGGGGATGCCGATCCACAGGGTCAGGGGAGTGGGTGAGAGGTGGAGCAAGAGGAGCGCGGGAAGTTCGAGTGGCGGGCGGTGGATTCTGCCGGGCGAAGCGGCTTCGGATCACACGGCATGACTTCACGGCATCTGTTGCTCCGGGGCAACCCGGATTTTGGCGAAATCCAGTATAATCCCGCCAGTCGTCCGTCCGCAGCGTGGCGGTGTTCTTCGTGAAGTGGAAGCGGATGGGGTGTAAACGAAGATGCCGGGCGCTTTGGCCCGGCACTTTCGATTTGTCGATCCCCGGCGGATCAGCGATGGCGGTAGTATCCGCCCCGATGGTAGCCGCCCCTGTAATAGCGCGGGCCGTAATAGCCGTGATGATGGTGGTGATGGCCACCGTCGGCGATGGCGTAGCCTACGAGACCGGCGGCAGCGGCACCGGCCACGGCCACCGCGGGATCCACCGACTGAACGGGGCGTCCGTAAGCATCGTAGGTGGTCATGCAACTGACGCTGGCCCCGATGCAGGCAGCCAGCGCGGTCAAGCGGAGTAGCAGTGTATTGATTTTCACAAAATCATAGACGCGCTGGCTTTGAGGAAATTCAATCTGAATTTCACCCGCGCCGGATTTTTCCGCTGGCGGTGAGCGGCAGCTCGCGGACGAAAGTCACGCGCACCGGCACTTTGTAAATGGAAAGCACTCCCCGGCACCAGCCGGTGAGCTCGCGCGCGGTCAGGGCCGTGTCATCGTGCAAAATGACTTCCGCCGCAGGCACGGTTCCTAACACCGCATGGGGAAATCCCGTCACCCGGCACCGGCGCACCGCCGGATGTCGTTCGATGACGGCCTCCACTTCCTCCGGGAAAACCTTCATGCCATTCACATTCAGCACGCTTTTCCGGCGGCCCCGCAGATAGATCCGTCCCGCGGCGTCCGTCTCCGCCAGGTCGCCGGTGGCAAACCAGCCATTCACGCAAATCTCGTCCACGGTCTGCCAGGGGGACAGATAGGCATCGAACATTCCCGGCCCTTTGATCCACAGCTCGCCGATGTGGCCGGCGGGCACCGGGCGGCCCTCGTCGTCGCGCAATTCCACGTCGAATGCGGGCAGCGGTCGGCCGACCGCGGTTGGTGAATCTCCGGCACCGCCGGTGTTGAGCAGCGGCAGGCCGATTTCGATGATGCCGAGACCCTGGACCAACGGTTTGCCGAAACGCTGGTGAAATCCCCGCGCGATCTCGGAAGTCAGCGGGGCCGCCGTGGAAACGGCCAGCCGCAAGTCCGGCCAGGCGTAATCTCCAGCATCCGCGGCTAACAGCGAGTAGTGAAACGGCGCGCCGTAAATCACCGTCGCCCGCGTCGCCCGGGCGGTTTCCAGAACCTCCGCCGCCAGGTGGGATTCGCCTAACACCGTGCAGGCTCCGTGATACAGATACAGCACGATCGACACCGCGAAATGATGGGCCATCGGCAACATCCACAGCACCCGGTCGCCGGGGCCGATTTCCAGCGCCGCATTCGCCGCCACGATCCGCTCGCGCAATTTCTCATGGCTCAGCACCACGCCCTTGCTCCTGCCCGTTGTTCCCGAGCTGAAGCGGATGAACGCCGGGTCCAGTGTGGAAAACTCCGCCTCGCGGTCGAGCGGCGGTATTTCTAACGGAATCCACCGGTTGTCCGAAGCGCGTCCTTGCACGATGCCGCACAACCCGGTGCGAGCGATGATTTCCTGCCGCTCCGTTTCCGAGAGTTCATCGGCCAGCGGCACCAGGCAGCCGCCCGCCTTCAAAATCGCCAGCGCCAGCACGATGTAATGCACGCCGTTCGCGCACGCCAGCCCCACCCGCGGCACGCCGTTCCGCCGGAAGCCCGGGCAGCGGTCCAGCCATTTTGCAGCGACTTCCACCCGCTCGAACAACTCGCCGAAGTTCAGCGTCACCCCGTCCGCGACCAGCGCCGGGTGCTCGGCGGAAGCTCTCTGGGCGATCTGATCGACGATGTTCATGGTGCTTCGGGGGCATCAGCGGCCATCGAGTATGCGAGAAACTCGATCAACTGCTCGTTGACGGCTTGGAAGGCGCGGGTCCGGCTTTTTTGAATGAGCCGGGCGATTTCGACGAACGTTGTTTGCTCGGGGCTGGGGAGTTCCGCACTCATGATTTTGTTAGGATGTCGCTTTTCCCGATTTCACGCTTTCACCAGCGTCATCACACACTCCAGATGCCGGGTGTGCGGAAAAAGATCGAACGGCTGCACGTCGCTCAACTGATAGCCGCCCTCGCTGAGCTGCTTGAGATCGCGCACCTGCGTCGCCGGATCGCACGAAACATACACCACGCGCGACGGCCCGAATGCCACCAGTTGCCCGATGAACTCCGGCGTGCAGCCTTTACGCGGCGGATCGATGACCACGGCGGTCTCCGCGGCCGGGAAACTGATCTGGTCGAAGATGGCCTCGGCGGAGGCGGTGAGGAAGCTGGCGTTGGTGATCGAGTTCGCCGCGGCATTCTTGCGCGCCCATTCGCAGGAAGTTTCGGAAACCTCGACTCCGGCGACCCGCTCGAAATTTTTTGCAAGTGTTAGAGAAAACAGGCCGGAGCCGCAGTAGGCATCCACCAGGAATTTCGCGCCGCCCGCCGCCGCCTGTTTCGCGACGTAACCGGTGAACGCCGGCAGGATGAACGGGTTGTTCTGGAAGAAATCGCCGGCCAGGAACTGGAATTTCAAGTCGCCCACGTGCTCGGTGGCCACGGCCCTGAAGTCGGTTTCCACCCGATCCTCGGTGGCGCGCAGCAGGACGGTGGCGCCGCGCTTGAAGCTGTTAGCCCGCCGGCGCAGGCCCTCGCGGATGGCGGGTAGCTCGCGGTTGATCGTGTCCATGGCGATCGGGCACTGCGGCACGTCGAGGATCCGCGAGCGGGTGCCGGTGACGAGAAAGCCGATGGGGCCGATCTCGCCATGGCGCGGCTGGTCAAAGTGCGGGGTGATTTTCGAGCGGTAGTTCCACGTTTGCCCGGACGACAGGCAGTCGTTCACGGGAAAGGTGATGGCGGCCATGTGTTTCATCAACTCGCCGACCTGGCGGGTTTTCCACGCGAGCTGCTTGTCGTAGGAAAGGTGCTGGTATTGGCAGCCGCCGCACTCGCCGAACAGCGGGCAACCCGGCTCGATGCGGTCGGGCGATGGCGTGAGCACCTCGACGAGATCGGCGTGGGAGCAGTTCTTGTCATTGCGGAAGACCCGCGCCTTGACGATTTCCCCGGGCAGCGAAAACGGCACGAACACCACCCAGCCATTGATCCGTCCGACGCCGGCCCCGAGATTGGTCAGGGAGTCGATGGTGATTTCGATTTCCTGATGATACTCGAACGGCGTGGGGACAAATTTTTTCGGCGGGCGTGGGAACATGGCGGGCCGGAAGATTGCCCGCAGGATTCCCGGCGGGCAATTGATTTTCAGTGCCGGGGGGGAATTGGGAGTGGGATTGGAGGAAACAGGCGGCGGTGAATCTGCGGGAATTGCGGATGATCAAGCG
>CAYXZE010000121.1:528-7253 GCA_964469395.1 uncultured Luteolibacter sp. | reverse complement strand
CGGCGGTGACGAGGATGATGGTATCGCCGCAGCGGACGGTGACGGCACCATCGGCGAGTTTGGCGATTTTGCCGGTTTCGAACGTCATCGGATTGGTTCCGACGTCGGCCGTAAGTGTGTGGATGTTCATAATCAGTTTTGTTTTCTTCTTTTTTCAGTGCGTACGGCCCGTCCGGCAGGATGCAGGGCGGGCATTCATCGTTTTCAGACAAATTCCGCAGCGCGCAAATAGGCGGGCTGCGGAGGAGTGAGTCTGGCGAACCGGGCGGGAAATTCGCTTGCCCGGACCGCTTTGCAAAACAGCCACGGGGTTTTCCCGTGGCTGTTTTGTGAGATTGGATTAGCGGCGGAGACCGAGACCAGCAATGAGCTGCTGATACTTTTCCTCGGAACCCTTCTTGATGTAATCCAGCAGCTTGCGGCGCTGGGAAACGAGGGTGAGGAGGCCACGGCGGGACGAGAAGTCCTTCTTGTGGATGTTCAGGTGGTCCGTGAGATGGAAGATCCGCTTGGTGAGGAGAGCCACTTGGTAAGGGGCGCTGCCGGTGTCTCCTTCGTGGAGTTGATAGTCTTTTTCGTTGATTTCTTTGGTATCGCTCATGGTCGTAGGGGATGGATCCAGCGGTTGCCAGATCGTCCTAGGTTGATGGTTGAGCGCGGAAGAAAGCGTCCGGGGGGCGGATTTGCAAGATAATTGAGGGAGGGCGGTGAATTTTTCACAACCCAATCCCCACCCTCACCGGAAACATCATTCCGGGATCGCCCCGCAGCGTGAGCGTGCGGGCGAGGGTTTCGATGCTTCGCTTGGGGACGGCGGAACTCACGGGTTTGCCGTTGCAGGTGATGGTCACTGCGCGGCTCAGGTCCACCATCGCGTCATCCAGCATCACCGAGATCTCGGCGTTGCGCAGCGGGCTGCCGTCGGCGGCGAGGGCGGTTAGGTCGATGCGGTTTTGGGCGCGGTCGAATTTCCCGGTCAGCTTGATGTCGTCCTCGGTGAGGTTCTTGCCGCTGAGGCCGAGCCAGTAGAAGGCCGGGCGGCGCTGGTGGTCGAGGTGCTTCGCGGTCCAGACCACGATGTCCGGCCGCGGGTTGCGGTGGTGTTGGAGCATCCAGGGCGAGCCCGGCCGGTAATCGATGCCGTGGCCTTTGCCTTCCTGAACTCCCAAAAAGTTGGTGTAGCCGCCGTGGATTTTCGCGCCGGCGTCCATCCGGGCGTGGAATTTCCGCGCGAGGCCGACGCGGTCGAACATCGTGTCGTTTTCCCCGACATCCGTGCGGAAGGCGAGGTTGCGGAGGTTTTCCGCGGGCACGTCGTCACCCACGCCGCCGGCCATCGCGTTCGCCCCGCCGAAGCGGTCCGCCATGAAGGGGCCGAGGATCTGCGTGCCATAACAACCTTCGGAAATTCCCATCAGATAGACGCGGTCGGGATCGACGCCCCACTCGCGCAGGCCCTGGCCGATCGCCAGATCCACGGCGTCCTGCACGTGGGCGTGCCACCAGCGGCCGAGCCGGTCGTCGGCCATTCGCGGGATGAAAAACACGCCCTCGCCGGAATACGCGCCCACGGCCAGACTGCACTGGGCCTGCCACTCGCGGGTGTTGACATCCCACGCGTGGGGGCCGGGAACCTTCCCGTTTCCGCCGCCACCGTGCAGACAGATGAACATGGCCCGGCCGGTTGCCGGAACCGGCGTGGTTTCCTTGCGGACCACCACGAAAGGCATTTGGTGTTTTCCAAGTGTCAGGCTGCCCGGGGTGATGGACGGCTTGCCGTTCGGAGAGGATGCGGCCAGCTCCGCGAGGGACTTGGGCAAGGGACCGAGCTCTTTCGAGGCCGGTTCCAGGCGTTTCGACTCGCGATAAATCGACCACAATTCCTCTTGGATCGCGCGAGTCGTGGCGGCGTCTTTCAACTCCGGCCATTTCACATCGGTCGGCCAGTCCGCGCCGCCGCTGCGGAACCACGTGGCCAGGCTCCGGCGTTGGCCGATGCTCAGGACGCCCGCGGCATCCTGCGGGGAAATCTCCAGTTTCACCGGCGTTTCCGCATCCGCCGCCGCCTGGATTTCCGTAGCCGTCCATTCTCCATCCGCCTTGCGGTATTCGATTTTCAAAGGACCGGGCGGGCAGGTGATTCTAACAAAGTCATTGAGGTCCTGCGCTTCCGAGGCGGTGCGGCCTTCGAAAATCCGGGAGCCATCGCGGGATGCCCGCACCGCCACATCCACGCGGGTCTTGCCATCGGTCAGGTAGGCGCGGATCGGAACGGCGGCCATCCCTTTCGGAATCGCCGTTTTCCGGCCACCCGCCAGCTCGATGTAACGGGCGGTGCGGTCCACTCCGGAAATGGCGGTGGCCTGCAATTTCCACTCCAGCCTGGTCAAGCGTCCCGCCTCATCGCGCTCCTGCACGCAGACGTTCTCGTTCGTCAGGGACGCGGTGCTCGCGTTGATGGCTTTCCAGTCCCAGATCATCGGGAAACCCACAGGCGTCTTGCGGTAGGAAGTCGCGAACACGCCATGAAACGGCTTTTCCGGATCGCAATACGCACACCGGTCAATCTCCCAACCCTTGTTCCATCCATCCGGAGTCCCGCCGTAGCCGGACAAATGCCAATCCGCTCCGTCGTGGATTTCCACCCAGGTGTGATTGCCTTCCAGCGTGCCCCACATCGGGATCCCCGCCAGCCGGGCCGGGACGCCGCACGCGCGCAGGGCATCGACCATCAGGATCGACAGGCCGGTGCAGCTCGCCATGTGCTGGCGCATCGACTCGGCCGGGCTCTGGCAGGCTTTTTCGCGCTTGGTGTCGTATTTCACGCCGGTGAGTTCGGCGATGCGGGAGCCGACCACGGTGGCCGCGTCCCGGACATTCCTGCTGTCCGCCAGCAGGGGATCGAACAACTCGCGGAGCTGCTTGCGCCACGGATCGCGCGTTTCATTCACCACCGCATGCGGCAGCACCTCGTTGAAAAACAACTCGCGATCCAGTGCTTTCGTCCACGGATACTTTTCCCGCGCGGTGAAGGCTTGTTCGAGATTTTCCCGGAACAATCCGAGCGTCAGGCTCTCGGCATCGGCCGCAGGCAAATGCTCCAGCAGGAATTTGCCAGCCTCGCCGCGCTCGCCGGCGAGCGTCGCCACGTATTCTTCAAGCGCCTTCCGCCCGGCGGGTTCCGCCTCTTGACCTTGCAGCCCCGAAAGAGCCATGACCGATACCAAACCAAGGATGATCCATCGCATGGGCGGACTGTTGGGAAAACGGGTCCCCACCGCCAGTCGGAAATTTTCCAGCCAAATCAATACCGCATCACCCGCGACAAAAACCGCTGGCACAGCGCGGGCGAAGCCCATTTCGTGGGTGCTGAGAATGATGTCCCGGCCGGCTTCCGCGAGTTCCTGGATGAGTTCGAGGACTTCCGCCGGAAGCGTGGGACTGAAAGTGGATGGCAACGGCATGGGGCACCATAAGGAGGGTGGGACTTCGGCCCACCTGCCGATGGGAAGAGAAAGAGATGAGCTTCGCGCTTCCGCTTTCGCCGCGCATCGGCAGGTCGACCGAAGTTCGACCCTCCTTATTTCTCCCGCTCTCTCATCGCTTCCACAGATAGATCCAGCGCTCGGAAACCGCCTTGCCGTTTTCATCCAGCAGCTCGCAGGTCATGTCGATGTCGTTCAAATCCTTGGGCGGTTCGAGAACGAAGAACGCCCGCAGAACCTGCGGCATGTGGAGCTGCTGACTGCGGCCCAGACCGCCGGGAACGTCATCGACATTCGGCATGCTGATGTCGTTCAAGCCGACGTGGATGATCTTCACCGCCTTCTGATTCACGGTGACGGCGGGCGTCAGCTTGGAAATGTCGTCCCATTTCGGATCGCCCACTTTGAGCTCGGCCCGGAGCGGTTTGGCGAAATCCACGGTCATCAGCACCTGGTCGGGCCGCTCCACGGGATGCCCCGAACGCGTCGCCCTAACAGCGAACATCCCCGACGGCGCGGGATCGCGCATCCAGCGCAGACGATAATGAAAACGGGCGGCCTTGCCGACTTCCAGCGTCGGCTGCGGCTCCCATGCGAGAATCAGGTTGTCTTCCGTTTCCTTGGTGGTCGGCATCTCGATGAGATGGAGTTTTCCGAGATCGAATCCCTCCAGCGGCTCCACCTTCACGCTCGGCCGGTTGTGATAGCCCGCCTCGGTGTCTTCATAAGAGGCAAACGACCGGTCGCGCTGCAGAAGCGACCATGAGCGCGGTTTTTCCAAGGTGAACACGCAATGACGGAACTGGTCCTTGGTATGTTCCAACGGGCGGTAGTGAAGATTTCCGCTGCCCAGCTCCATCAGGAGGCCGTCGCTGTCGTGAATTTCCGGGCGGAAATCATAGGGTTTCGGATGCGTGCCCTCGCCATACCAGAACATGCTGGAAAACGGCGCGATGCCGAGCTGCTGGACCGGCTTGCGCAGGGTGATTTCCGCCACCACGTCCATCACCGTTTCCACGCCCGGCGTGATCGTGAACTGATAGGCACCCGCCACGCTCGGGCCGGTGAGCAGGGCGCTCACGGTCATCGATTTCGCGTCCTTGGCCGGCTTTTCCAGATGGAATTCCGAGAAATCCGGGAACTCCTCGGGGATGCCCGGTAGCGCGCTGTTGATCGAGAGCCCGCGTGCGGAAAGGCCGTAGGGCGCGTCCTTGGGAATCGCCCGGAAATAACTCGCGCCCATGAACACCAGGAACTCGTCCATGTAGTCCGCCGTGTTCAGGTGCGTGCGCGCCCGCCAGCCGGCATAGCCCGGAGGCGGAGGCGTTCCGGCGGGGACTTTGAGTTTTTCGTATTTGAAAAGACTCAGATCGAACGCGAGCGGTTCGGATTTCCCGCCCTTCACCTCATGGATCGCCACCGTTTTCTTGGTGGTCCAGCCGGGATGGAAGAAATCGATGGAAAACGGATTTTTCTCCTTCGCCCACAGCCCGGACTCCATTTTGAAACGGATCATCCGGTGCTCGTCATAGCTCAGGTTTTTCCAGAAATCCGCCAGCTTGTGCTCGGGCTCCACATAAGGTGCCGCCGCCAGTTTGCGGGCCTTGGCGCAGAGAGCCTCGAACGAGAAATCCTCCGCGGCGGCGAGTCCGGCGGTGCCGACCAAAAGGGCGCACCCGAGAAGTGGAAAACAGCGATGAAAATGCATGGCGAAGATCTGGCAGACATCCACCCGCTTGGCAAATCTTCGTATCTTCGCAAGGAGTCCCGGCTTCAGCCGGTCTTCGTGCCGCCCAAGACCGTTTGAAAGCGGGACTGCATGCGAAAAAAATTCCTCAATCCACAATCGACGACAAAATGCCGCCAATCGCAGTGAAGATGACTTCGGGTAAATCGGTGACGTGCGTCGGGTTCGTCCAGGTCCACGACGGCGGATCCGGCTGGCTGATGCCGCCCCGTGCCGGTTTGCGCACCGAAGATGACGGTGCGCCATACAGATTCCTCGCCCGCTCGGCCTCGTTCTGCTGATAGATCAGCTTGCCGCCCGCGCGCCACCACTCGGTCAGCCGCCGCAGCTTGCTGCCTTCCAGCCACACGCCGTGGGTGCCGCAGCGGTCGAGGATGACGCCGCTCTGGCCGCCAAAATTAAGGTGGCTCATCCGCTCGGCGCACATCGGGCAGCGGCGGTAGAAAATCTCGCGCTCCTGATACAAATCCCCGGCGATTTGGTTGAGCTGCACCGGATCGAGCCAGACCAGCGGGTTCGTCTGCGCGTCCAGCAGCGCCTCCATTTCACCCGGATTGAAAAACATCCCGAGGCAGGTCGTGCAGCGTTCGATGCGGATTTTCGGCTCGGTGTCGAACTCGATCACGCCGAGCGCCGTTTCGCATTGCGGGCAGGGCATCGACTCGTCCCGGCCGAGATCGCGAAAGTGGATTTGCCGCAGATCGATGTCCGCGCGCACCCCGCAGTAGGGGCAAAATGTCATGGATCCTTCCAGGCGACCGCCGCAATTCGTGCATTTCACCCCTGCCTTCTCGGGAAATCCGCAAGTCCGGTCAATTCCGAACCCCATTTTCCAGTGGTTGACCCCACCATGGCTCATTGCTAGCGTCCGCGCCCCGTCATGAGCGCCGCCCCGAATTACAAAGACACCCTGACTCTCCCGCAAACGACTTTCCCGATGCGCGGAGATCTGGTGCAGAACGAACCCGCCCGCCTCGCGAAGTGGGAAAACGATGGACTCTACGAGAAAATCCTCGCCCGCCGCCGCGCCCAGAACGCCCCGGAATTCATTCTCCACGACGGCCCGCCCTTCGCCAATGGCGACGTCCACATGGGCACCGCGCTCAACAAACTGCTCAAGGATCTGGTCGTGAAATCCAAGACCATGTCCGGATTCGCCGCGCCGTTCATCCCCGGCTGGGACTGCCACGGCCTGCCCATCGAGTTCAAGGTCGTGAAGGAAGCCGCCGGTCTCGAACCCGCGGAAATCCGCCGCCGCTGCACCGAGTTCGCGCTCAAGTTCATCGACATCCAGCGCGGCTCCTTCCGCCGCCTCGGCGTGTTCGGCGATTGGAAAAGCCCGTATCTCACGATGGATCCGGGCTACGAGGCCAGCATCCTGCGGGTGTTCGCGAAACTCGTGGAAAACGGCTCGATCTATCAGGCCAAGAAGCCCGTCCAGTGGTCCTACGGCGCGCAAACCGCGCTCGCCGAGGCCGAAGTCGAGTATCAGG
>CAYXZE010000121.1:0-518 GCA_964469395.1 uncultured Luteolibacter sp. | reverse complement strand
GAAAGCCCCGCGATTTTCGTCAAGTTCCCGCTCGTCACCGGCGAGCTGGCGGGTGCCGCCTCCATGGTCATCTGGACCACCACGCCCTGGACGCTCCCGGCCAACCTCGGCATCGCCGTGCATCCGGAATTCACCTACGTCGTCGGCCGTTTCCAAAAGGACGACCACGAGGAAACGCTCATCATCGTCCGCGAACTCGTCCACGATTTCACCGCAAAAACCGGCTACACCCTGGTCAAGCCGCTCGATGAAATCCGCGGCCGCCAGCTCGATGGACTCGAAGCGAAGCACCCGTTCCTCGACCGCACCTCCAAGCTCATCCTCGCCAACTTCGTCACCACCGAGACCGGCACCGGCGCGGTCCACATCGCCCCCGGACACGGCGCGGACGACTACGTGGCCGGCCAACAAAACGGCCTCGCCGTGCTCTCGCCCGTGGATGACGCGGGAAAATTCACTGCGGAAGCCGGGCTCGACGAACTCGTCGGCACGCACGTTTTCAAATCCAACGACCGCAT
>CAYXZE010000120.1:6801-7385 GCA_964469395.1 uncultured Luteolibacter sp. | reverse complement strand
TGCTCGTGTTCCATGAGAAGTTGCCGCTGGAGAGACTGATTCCACTCACTTTTATTTTGGTTGTTCCCGCATCAGCAATCGGACTCGCTATCGCACCGAGCTTATTGTTCAGCATCCACCTAGTCGGTGAATGGGTTGAGCATCGGTTTCTTGATCGATGGGTTCTATCTCGCGCCAAAGTGTCCGATTTCCACTCCATGCAATCGCCCTCCGGATTCTTCGCCGCAGTGCTACGATTCGCGGATGGAACGAAGATGAGGATCTTCGGTGCCCATCTTGGGATTCTCGCGACACTTGAAGCAGAACTCACTCGTCGTGCAACAGGGGCAGAAGCCGCGCCGTGACAATCCCTGCCAACCGTTCAGTCTCGATGATTTTCCCCATGAAACTCTGGAAAACAATTCATGTGATAATCGCCTTATTGCCGATGTTTCCTTTGGCGATAATTGCGGATGAGCAATGGATCAATCAAGAATCCGAGCATTTTTCCGCATTGTGGAAATTCGACAGCGATGGAGAAATCGAACTCATATTGCGGAATACAAGTGGGAAAGATTTGCTTGTTGTTGTTCCATCGAACTTTA
>CAYXZE010000120.1:0-6791 GCA_964469395.1 uncultured Luteolibacter sp. | reverse complement strand
TTATATTTAACGGCACAATAACCTATTTGGATGACGGATCACCTCAAAAAGAGCACACCATAACCACAGCCATCGGCATGCGGAATCGTGAAATAATGGTTCCTGTTTATAGTCGAGACGAAAACGAGTTTGGCCGTGAAAATAATGTGCTTGTGGGGAGGATGGAGATTCTCGAAAAGCCAATAAAGATCACAAGGGTGTCATGCCATTTGAATTATTGCTTCTTGTCGGACATTAAAGATATTGATTCCTTTGCCCAGGTAACCAAGGTTCTCCGAACGTGGAAAGGTGTGGCAAAAGAAGATCAAATGGCAAAGGTGAGATTGCCGTAAATGGACGCCAATTGACCTGAATTCAAAAATGTGAACTTAAAAATGCGCAAGCCACTCATACTACTTCTGATTACTGTCACGCTAAGTGGTTGCGGTTGGAAATCCTCCAAACCACAATCGAACTCATCGTTCGACAAGGACAAAGACCAGAACTTAAGAGCATCCTCCGAACGATGGATAGCGGATCATAATATCAATGATTTCCAGGTTTTGCGTAATCACTTGCAGCCCGGCGCGTCGGCTGATCATGTGGAATCGTTGCTAGGTGAACCACATGGACATACACAGGACGATGGTAAAGAGTTTTATGAATACATTACTGAAGGCACAAGAACTGAATCATCTGCGTGGACTGCCGTTTTTGATGAGCGGCGGTTACTGCTCAAATGGCATCAGGACCGGTAATTTTCCGTGTATTCCGTGTATTCCGTGGTTCCCCATCTTCCTTCATCGGATAAAGAGCTCAAAAAGCCGAATTCATTTCATCCGGGGGGCAACCGAATCGGCAGGAGCGGGACGAACAGGCGCTGGCGGATATCATTTCATGACGACATCTGCAAGTTTCTTGCATATTGACGATTGCAGGAGCAATTTCGCGGCGTGCGCGGCTCACCTCTCATTCGATTCATGATTCTGACCGTCGTCCTGGCGGCGACGGGGGTTGGATTGCTGCGGGTGACGTCGTCCCGCATCCCGATCCATCAAGGAATTCCAGTCGCAATTCCTGAAAAACCGGCGGCGGCAATGGTTCCGTTTCATCTGCTGCTGTCCGCTCCGGCGGATGCGGTGGAAATCGATACCGGACGCGTGATCCGCCCGGCGGTGGCTCAATCATCGGCTTCCGGCATGCTCGAACTGGACGCGAAAAATCCGCGAATCGGATTGGTCGTGCGCTGGAAAAACGCGATGGCCGCCGGCGAGCACCGCTTCGCGAAACTCACCCTCGAACGCCCCGGACAGGACACGTTCGTCCACGTTTTCGATGCCGATGGCGACATCGACGATTTCCTGGAACTCCCCTTTCCCGCCACGAACCATGAGTGAAGCCCACCACGATTGTTGCGCCCACCACGGCCATCACCACGAGCTGGTGATCGAAAACGTGACGGTCAGCTACCGCCAGGTGCTGGCGCTGGACCAGGTTTCCCTGGCGACCTCCTGCGGCAACCGGGTGGCCCTGATCGGCCCCAACGGCGCGGGCAAAAGCACGCTGCTCAAGGCCATCGCCGGACTCGTTCCGCGCGACAGCGGCACGATCCGGTGGCGCGGGACGGCGGTGAAAAAATGGTCGCGCGAGTTCGCCTACCTGCCGCAGCGCGAAGAGGTGGACTGGTCGTTCCCGATCACCGTGCGCGGCTTGGTGGAAATGGGCCGCTACCCGCAAACCGGCTGGTGGCGGAAATTCACGACCGAAGACAGCGCCGCCGTGGACCGCGCGCTGGAGTCGCTGGCCCTCACGAATTTGCAAGACCGCCAGATCCGCGAGCTTTCCGGCGGCCAGCAACAACGGGCATTCCTCGCCCGCGCACTGGCGCAGGAGGCGCACGTGCTGCTGCTGGACGAGCCGTTCACCGGCCTCGACCGCAACGCCTCGCACCTGCTCGGAGATTTGTTAGTCAAACTCGCCCACGAAGGCCGCCTGATCATCGCCTCCCACCACGATCTCAACACCGCGCCGCAGTTGTTCGACGAGGCGCTGGTGCTGGCCACCCGCACGCTGGCATTCGGCCCGGTGGCGGAAATCCTCACGCCCGACCTGGTCGAACGCACCTTTCACGAGCCCGCCGCCCGCACCTGACCCATGGACCTCGATCTGCTCACCAACCCTTTCTATCAGCGCGCGCTCGCCACCGCCGGCTTCATCGGCTTTTCCAACGGCTTCTTCAGCGGCTTCGTGGTGCTGCGGCGCAACGCGCTGTCGGTTTCCGCGCTGTCGCACACGATGCTGCCCGGCATCGCGCTCGGGATTTTCATAACCGGCGCGCTAAGCCAGTGGAACGCCTTTCTCGGCGCGATGTTCGCCGCGCTGTTAGTCGGTCTCGGCTCGGTCGCGGTCGCCCGCGGCAACCGGGTGGAGCAAGGCACCGCGCTGGCCGTCCTTTACACCGCCGCCTTCGCCGCGGGCATCGCCCTGCTGCCGAAGCTCGATACCCGCCAGGAGCTGGAACACTGGCTGTTCGGCGACATCATCGCGGTCGGAAATGCGGACATCTGGATCGCCTTCGGCATCGGCGCATTCACCCTGCTAATCACCAATCTGCTGATGCGGCCGATCCTGCTCACCCTCTTCGAGTCCAACGTCGCCGCCGCGCAAGGCGTGCCGGTGCGCGCGATCCAATATCTGATTTTCGGACTGCTGATTCTGGCTCTGGTCTCCTCGCTGCAAGCGGTGGGCTGCGTGCTCTCCGTCGGCCTGCTGATCACCCCGGCGGCCACCGTCTCGCTGCTCACCGACCGCACGTCGGCCCTGTTCTGGGGCGGCGGCTTGATTGGCGGAGTCGGCTCGGTGGCGGCCGTGTTGTTATCCGGGAAATTCGGCATCGCACCGGGACCGGCGATCGTGATCGTGCTCGGATTGCTGTTCATCGCCGCCTATCTTTTCAGTCCGAAATACGGCTTGCTGACACCACGGCGGCGATCGTGACCCCTGCGCGATTTCTTCAAAATTCCGCACCTTCGTCATTTCCAAGCGCGGTCAATTCATTAGCCTCGCGGGAAATTCATGGAAAACGCCACCGAAACGGAAGTCGCCGATGCCGCCAAACACCTCCGGTCGCTGTCGGCCGGACTGAACCAAATCCTGTTCGGCCAGGGAGAACTCATCGACCAAGTGGTCACCGGCATCCTCGCCCGCGGCCACATTTTGTTGGAAGGACTGCCCGGACTCGGCAAGACCGAGCTGGTCAAGGGCCTTTCAAAACTCCTGAAACTCGGCACCAAGCGCGTCCAGTTCACGCCCGACCTGCTGCCCGGCGACATCACGGGAAATCCGGTGCTCCAGGAAATCGACGGGCGCCGCGAGTTTGTTTTCCAGCCGGGGCCGCTGTTCACGAACATCGTGCTCGCCGACGAAATCAACCGCGCCTCGCCGAAAACCCAGTCCGCACTGCTCGAAGCGATGCAGGAGCGCCGCGTCACGGTGCTCGGAAAAACCCATGACCTGCCCAAGCCGTTCTTCGTCCTCGCGACCCAGAACCCGATCGAGCTCGAAGGCACCTATCCCCTGCCCGAGGCCCAGCTCGACCGCTTCCTTTTCAAACTCGAAGTCACCCGCAACGACGTGGCCACGCTCCAGCGGATCGTCTCCCACCGCGAGCTCGGCACCGACCCGCAGGTGGATCCGGTGATGAGCGCGGAAACGCTCGGCGAGCTGCTGGAGCTGGTGCGCCGGATCTATCTGCCGGACGTCGTCGCGAACTACATCGCCCGCCTCGTCGATGCCAGCCACCCCGGCCAATCCGCCGCCGCGCACGGCATCCGCTACGGAGCCAGCCCGCGGGCCGCGCTCGCCCTCGCCTCCGGAGCCAAGGCCCGCGCACTGATGCAGGAGCGGACCCACGCGAGCTTCGAGGACGTCAAGGCAATCGCCCCCGCCGTGCTCCGCCACCGGATCGTCCTCGACTACAACGCCCGCGTGGAAGGTCTCTCCACCAACGACATCATCCGCACGCTGCTGGAGGAAGTGCCGTTCCAAGCCACTGCCACACCGAAAAATCTCGTGGCGGCGGTTTCCAACCGCCAAACCCAATTCTAACTCCCATGTTCCGCCTACTCCTTTTCCTCACCCTCGCCCTGCACGTCTCCGCCCAGGAAACGATGATCCGCGAGGTTTTCGACCCGAGAACCGACACTCATGTCGAGGTGCTCGCGCTTTTCAGCAAACCCTCGCCCGGTGGCTATCTGCCGGTGCGGGTGAAAATCGCGAACAACCTGGAATCCGAAAGCCGCATCCGGCTCGATTTCACCGCCAAATCCGACTACGGCAACGACCTCCAGACTCATTCGTCCTTCGATTTCACCGCCAGCGGCGGCAAAACCGTAACCCGCGACATCCTCGTGCCGGTGATTCCGCCGCGAAACTACTACGGCGGCAATCGTGTCGAAGTCACTCTCAACGGCTCCATGGGAAGAGCCGCCAACTCGATCCAATCCTCCATCGAAAACACCCAGCCCGCCGTATTGCTCAGCGAATCCCTCTTCACCCCGAACGGCTCGGCCCTCGATAGTGAAATCCAAAAGAAATACAGCTCGGGACGCGGCAGCAACGAGTTCGCCGCCAAATTCGATCCCAAGCAACTCCCCGACGACTGGCTGGCGTTTTCCGGCTACGACAGCGTCATTCTAACCGATAACGACTGGTCCGCCATTCCTCCCGGCGGCAGGAACGCCATTCTCTCCTGGGTCCGCCTCGGCGGTCAGTTAGTCATTTACTCCACCAGCCCCGCCACCGCCGCGTCCCTGGGCATCCCGCAAGATGCGGGTTACGGCAGCGTCACGATCCAGCCCATTCCTTCCGGCTTGAAACTCGATGCCCCCCAAGTGGTCGCCCTGGTCACCGGGAACTCCACCCGGCCCCGGCAAGCCTCCTTGGAAAAGGATTTCCAAAGCCACTGGCCGCTCCAAAAACTCTTCGGCGAACAAACGTTCCGCTACGCGCTTTTCATCATCGTCCTCATTCTGTTCGGCATCCTCGTCGGTCCGGTGAATCTCTTCGTGTTCGCGAAATCCGGCCAGCGCCACAAACTCTTCATCACCACCCCGCTGATCTCGCTGGGCGCGAGCCTCATCCTCATCGTCCTGATCATCGTCCAGGACGGCTTCGGCGGTCACGGCATGCGCCGCGTGCTGATGGAAGTCCGCCCCGATGCGGGCGTGAACGCGGCATTTCTCCATCAGGAGCAATTCAGCCGCACCGGCGTGCTGACCCGTGCGGATTTCACCATCGGCACCCCCGTCATTTTCCAGCCCGCGCCCATCGCGAAAAGCCGCTGGGCGCGCTACACCGCCGGCTCCAACGCGAAAGGCAACTTCAGCCTCCAGCCCGCCGATGGCAAACTCCACGCCTCCGGCGACTGGTGGCAAAGCCGCTCCGAGCACGGCCACATTCTCTCCGCAGTCGTCTCCACCCGCGGCCGCATCGAGCGCACCGACAAACCGGGCACCTGCCTGTCCACCTTCGAGTTCCCCATCGACACGCTCTACTACCTCGATGAAGCGAACCAATGGCACCGCGCCGAAGCCATCACCGTGGGCAAACCCTTCACCCTCACACCCGTCGAGTCCTCCATGGCCCTGCCCGCTCTAACGGCAGAAGCCAACGCCTTCGCCAGCCGAAACCAGAAATTCCTGACATCCGCCATGAACCGCCCCGGCCATTTCATCGCCATCACCAAAAGCTACCCCGGCATCGACACCAATCCCTCCATCAAATGGCAGGAAACCCGCAGCGTCATCACCGGCCCGATCATCTCGCCCTAGTCTTCATCATTCTGAAAACCGATACCTGAAAACTAGCAACTTCTTCCCAATGTCCGCCCTCAAAGTCCACAACCTCTACCGCTACTTCGGCAATCTCCAGGCCGTCAACGGCGTCACCTTCGAGATACCGCACGGCTCGGTCTGCGGCTTCGTCGGCTCTAACGGAGCGGGCAAAACCACCACCATGCGGATCCTCGCCACGCTGGACTACCCCACGCTCGGCTCGGCCGAAGTCTGCGGGATCAACGTGGTCCACCACCCCGCGGAAGTGAGGAAACTGATCGGTTGGATGCCCGACCATTTCGGAAACTACGAGCACATGACCGTGCTCGAGTATCTGGATTTCTACGCCCGCGCCCTCGGTTACAAAAGCAAGGAACGCCGCCAGCGCATTCAGGAAGTCATGGACTTCACCGACCTCGTGCCGCTGGCGGAGCGCTTCTCTAACAAACTCTCCAAAGGCATGACCCAGCGCCTCGGCCTCGGCCGCGCGCTGCTGCACGATCCGCAGGTCCTCATCATGGACGAGCCCGCCGCCGGCCTCGATCCCAAGGCCCGGGTCGAGCTCAAGCACCTCATCCGGGTGCTCGCCAAGGAAGGAAAAACCATTTTCATCTCCTCCCACATCCTCTCCGAACTCGGTGAAATGTGCGATTCCCTGCTCTTCATCGACAAGGGCCGCATCATCCACCACGGCGATTCCGAGACCCTCCGCCGCGGCTCGGACACACTCGGCGGCGTGCTCTACGACGTGCAGGTCGTTGGCAGTCCGGAGGCGGTCTCCGATTGGTGCGTGCTCCAGCCCAACGTCGAGTTCCTCGAAGCCCGCAAACAAGGCGGCCGCATCCGCATCGACACCGAGGACCCGACCAAAGCCGCCGACGTCCTCGCCCGCATGGTCAGGGACGGCCTCCGCATCACCGAGTTCCACCGCGAGCAACGCAACCTCGAAGACGCCTTCATCGACATCATCGGCCGCCT
>CAYXZE010000119.1:0-7453 GCA_964469395.1 uncultured Luteolibacter sp. | reverse complement strand
GCCGACGCGCCTGCGGAAACACCGGCGGACGCCTCCACGGAAACTCCTCCCGCCCCTCCTGCGGAAACCGCTCCGGCACCCGCTCCGGTCGAAACGCCGAAGGAGCCTTGATGCTTCTTTCCCCAGTGTGAACGGAACGATCCAGGAAATTACCGACGTTCCGGTCTGGGCGCGCCCGGATGCCTTTCCTGAAGCCCCTCCAGGCTGGGGCTGGGTCAATGCGAAGGGAAAACTCCACGCCTGCGACTCATTGGAATCCCTGGCCGCCGCGATCCGCGATGACCGGGACGGCACCGTAACCCTGGTCTGGGCTCCCGGCCACCTGCGGATGATCCTGCCGGAAGAACTCGGCGGCATGGGCGACGCCTTGCGAACCGCACGCGCCCGCTGGACCCGCGACGACCTCGATGACGCCACTTCCAAACTGCGCTGGTTCGGCGCGTTGCTGGCGGGTGCCGGAATCTGGGCGTTTTATGGCGGCTACGTTTGGGCCGGGCAACTGGCCGAAAAATCCGGCATGACGATCGACGCCCCCTGGCGTTTGAAGTTCGCGACACAGGCGGCGCTCGGCTCCACCCAAGCCGGTCTGGCCCTGTTGATGTTCGTGATTTTCGCCTTCATCCCGTGGTATCAGGCGCGGAAACGCCAAAAAGAACTGGGCCGCTGGACGGAAGCGGGCATCGCCGATGCAGTTCCCGCCATCCGTTTTGAAACCTGGCTGGAACGGCAGAAAGCCCCGCTGACGAAGTGCTTTCTCGGACTGATCACCCTGGTCACGCTCGCGCAGATTTTCCACACGGTGACTGCGAATGGATGGCGCGCGTTGATGGAATGGGGTGGCGTTTCCGCGGCAGGACTGATGAAAGACCGCTACGCCCAGGGCGAATGGTGGCGGCTCCTCACCGCGCCGCTGCTGCACGGCAATATCGTCCATTTCCTGATGAACGCCGCCGCCACCGCCTACCTCGGGAAACGGCTGGAAGTCTTCGCGCGCTGGCCGCACCTGCCGCTGGTATTCCTGTTCGCCGCCACCGTCGGCGGCGAGGTCTCGGCCAGACTCATCCCGGCTCCGTCCGTCGGCGCGTCCGGCGGCTTAATGGGCTGGCTGGGGTTTCTCTTGGTTTTCGAAACGCTCCACCACCAACTCGTCCCGCGCCGCGCCCGCCGCCGCCTCACCGCTGGCGTGATCCTCACCGCCATCATCGGCCTGGTGGGCTACCGCTACATCGACAACGCCGCCCACGCCGGCGGCCTGCTCGCGGGCATGCTTTACGCCGCGATCGTTTTCCCGAGTTCCCCCTCACCCGCCAGACCGCGCGCCACGATCACCGATCGCATCGCCGGAACCGTCGCGCTCCTCATCCTGATCGCCGCCACCGGACTCGCCATTTCGCGGATTCTGGCAGGATAGCCCCCTTGCGTTTGGACACTTGCCCCGCAATCAAACGCTCTTTACACTGAATTTTCCATGTTCCGCGCGCCCCTCGTCTCCCTTGCCGCCATCGTTGTTTTGCCCGTCCAAGCGGCCGAAAATCCTGTCGGCGACGGGCTGGCCGACACGCAGACCAAGGCCCCGCAGTCTCTCGACGGACTGACACCCGCCACCGTCATCGCCGGAGTCCATATCCCGGAAGGCTCCACCCTCAAGATCGAGGCGACCCATCAGGACCAGAAACTCACCTCGCCCACCGCGATCACCTTCGACGATCAGGGACGCGTTTACGTCGCGGAAACCCACCGCTTCCGCAAGGGCATCGAGGACGACCGCGACCACCTTTACTGGTTTCTCGACGACCTCGCCGCCCGGAAAACCAGTGACCGCCGCGCGCTGCATGAGAAATGGAAGGACAAGCTTCCGCTCCACAAACTCACCGCGAACTCCGAGATCGTCCGCCGCCTCGCGGACACCGATGGCGATGGAAAAATCGACGAGTCAAAAGTCTTCGCCAGCGGCTTCAACGACATGTTGGACGGCACCGCGGCGGGCGTCTTTTACTACGAAGGCAGCCTCTACTTCTCCTGCATTCCGAAGATTTACACACTCCGCGACACCAACGGCGACGGCACCGCCGACGAGCGGAAAGTCGTGGAGGAAGGCTTCGGCGTGCGCGTCTCGCTTTCCGGGCACGACCTGAACGGCTTCACGCTCGGCCCGGACGGCCGGATTTACGGCACCGTGGGAGATCGCGGCTTCAGCCTGATCACCAAGGAGGGCGTGAAATACGATTACCCGAACGAAGGCGCGGCATACCGTTTCGAACCGGACGGCACGGGTTTTGAAATCCTCCACACCGGCCTGCGCAATCCCAAGGAAATCGCCTTCGACGCGCTTGGCAACGCGTTCACCGTCGATAACAACTCCGACCAGGGCGACCAGGCGCGCGTCGTCTATCTGGTAGATGGCGGCGACTCGGGCTGGCAAATGGAGCACCAGGCGATGCACACGTTCCACCGCCAGATCGGCCTCGCGAACCGTCCGCCCAACCGTTGGATGGATGAGAAAATGTGGGAGCTGGAAAACCCGGCGCAGCCCGCCTACATCCTGCCGCCCTGCGCCCACCTGACCTCCGGCCCCTCCGGCCTGACCGCGCATCCCGGCGCGGGCTTTCTGGAAAGCGAGGCCGGACGCTTCCTCATTTGCGACTATCGCGGCGGCAGCTCGAACTCCGGCATCTGGTCCTTTGAAATGAAACCCAAGGGCGCGGGCATGGAAATGAGCGGCGCGCGGAAATTCGCCTGGGGCATCGCCGCCACCGACGTGGAATACTCGTGGGACGGCCGGGTTTACATCAGCGACTTCCTCGGTGGCTGGAGCTCCCACGAGGCAGGCCGGCTGCTCTCTCTAACCGCCGGTGCCGGAACCTGGCAGGCCGCAGAAGCGGCTGGCGCGGCAAAAATCATGAAGGAAGGCCTCGAGCACCGCGGATCCGGCGAACTCGCCAATCTCCTCAAACACCCCGACGCCCGCATCCGCCTGCGCGCGCAACTCGCACTCACCCGCAAGCCGGACGCCCTCAAACGCTTCAACGACGCCACCGACTCCACAAATTTCCTCGTCCGCATCCACGGCATCCAGGGCCTCGGCATCCTCTCGCGCCGCGGCTCCTCGCCGCTGCCCGCCGCCGAGTTCAGCGACATCCCCGCGGCCAAAACCCGCGCCGAAGCCGAAGCCAAACTCATCGCCCTCCTCTCCGACAAAAACCCGGAAATCCGCGCCCAATCCCTCCGCGCCCTGGCCGATTCGAAAAAAACCAACGCCATCCCGCTCGGCCCGATGCTCGCGGACCCGTCACCGCGCGTCCGCTTCTTCGCCGCCATCCTCGCAGGCAAACAGCGGGCGATCGGCTACTACGGCCCGGTTTGCGACATGCTCGCGGAAAACAACAACCGCGACGTCTATCTGCGCCATGCCGGCATCTTCGCCCTCGAGCACATGACTTCGAACCCGCAGATCCTCACCTCGCTCGTCAGCCACGACTCCGCCGCCGTCCGCCTCGCCGCCACCGTCGCCCTGCGCCGCCTGAAAAACCCTTCCGTTTCCGTCTTCATCAAAGACCGCGATCCCAAGGTCGCAGATGAAGCCATCCGCGCCGTTTGTGACAACGACATCATCGCCCGCCGCCCCGCGGTCGCCGCGTTGTTAGACGACCTCTCCAAACGCGAATGGCCGCCCTTCATGCTGCTGCGCCTGGTCCACAATGCCTACCGCATCGGCACCCCTGAAAATTGCGGACGGGTCCTCAAGCTCGCCGCCGATCCGAAAATCCCGGAACCCGTCCGCAAGGAAGCCTTCCGCCTGCTCACCCTTTGGACCGATCCCTTCCCCGCGGATCAATTCACCGGCCACTGGCGGCCCTTGGAAAAGCGCGATCCGGAGACAATCCGCCCGGCGCTCCTCGCCGCCTTGCCGGAGCTTTTGAAACAGGACGGCTTCGCCCTCACCGCCGCCCTCGAACTGGTTAGAACCTATCGGCTAACAGTCGCCGGACTCGATGCCCCCGCGCTCCGCAACCTCGTCAAAAACGGGAACAATCCCGCCGAAGCCCGCGTCATCGCCCTGGAGCTGTTCATCGGCCTCAAACCGAAAAACCTCAACACCCTCCTCACCGAGATGACCGGCGATCCGGCCGACAGCGTCGCCCTCACCGCGCTGGCCGCCATCGCCAGACTCTCGCCCGGCACCGCGCTCCCCTCGCTCGAAGCCGCCATCAACTCCCCCAGCCATCCGCGCGCGCAGAAAACCTGGGCCATCCTCGCCACCCTCCCCGGCGAGGCCGTGGACGCGGTATTTTCCGGAAAACTCGATGAACTCCGCGCCGCCAACGGCATATCCCCATCCGCCATCGAACTCACCGCCGCCGCCAGAAATCGCGAGGCCGCCACCGTCAAATCCGCCCTCGCCGCACTCGAAAAATCCCTGGCGGAAAACAACGATCCCCTCGCCAAATGGAACATCGCGCTCGAAGGCGGAGATCCCGCCGCCGGAGCCGCCCTCTTCACCACCCACCCCGCGGGCGAATGCATGCGCTGCCACCGCGCCGAGACCCGCCCGGCAGAAGGTGCCGAAACCGCACCCAACCTCGCCGGCATCGCCAACCGTTTCAAGGACCGCCGCTATTTCCTCGAATCCATGATCCATCCCGGCGCGGTCATCACCCCGGGCTTCGGCCTCGTGCTCATCGAGTTCAAAAACGGAACCTCTCTAACCGGTCACCTCCTCGAGGAAACTCCCGGCCACCTCGACATCGAGACCGCCGGAAAAACCCTCCGCATCAAGCGCGACGACATCGCCTCCTTCACCCCGCCCACCTCCGCCATGCCGCCGATGGCGGAAATCCTCACCCCCGGCGAACTGCGCGACCTCGTCGCCTGGCTCGCCAGCCTCAATCAAGACGGAGAAACTCCTCAACCCGTCGAGCCCGCCCCCTTCGATCCCGCCACCCTCCAAGTCCCAAAAAACCCGGAAAAACCCGCCTCCGCCATCGCCGCGGATAAAACCACCACGCCCGCCGCCCATACCCCACCCGGAAATCCTGACGCCCCCGTCACCGAATCCCCGCGGCTCAAATGGTTTGTTCTAGCAGGCATCATCATCCTTGGGGTCGCCATCCGGGCATTATGGATGCAGAAATAACCATCCCGAAGAATGAAATGAGGGACTCGACATCGGGCCGGTCCATATTCAATGTCCCGCCCCACCGAAACGGGAGAATCTCCTTCTCCACAGATCCAACGACTCATCATGGCTTCCTCATTTCTGCCGAAACCCTTCGCCCATCATTACGAAATCGCACCCGAATACGCCAAGAGCGCGGTGTATTTCTCCTGCGAGTTCGCGATTGACCAGAGCTTCAAAATCTACTCCGGCGGCCTCGGCTTCCTCGCCGGTTCCCACATGCGCGCGGCCGCCGACCTCCGCCAGAACCTTTGCGGCATCGGCATCCTGTGGACCTACGGCTACTACAACCAGGCCCGCGGCGAGGATCGCGAGCTGGCCGTGCAGTTCCGGAAAAAAGAATACGCGTTCCTCCAGGACACCGGCATCCGCTTCACCGTCCCCGTCCACGGCCACCCGGTGTGGGTCAAGGCCATGTTCCTGCCCGGAGACGTCTTCAACACCGTGCCGATGTTTTTCCTCAGCACCGACGTGGAGGAAAATGACAACCTCTCCCGCGCCATCACCCACCGCCTTTACGATCACGACCACCTCCGCCGCATCGCCCAATACATCATCCTCGGAGCCGGCGGCGCGCGCCTGCTCGACGAGCTCGGCGTGGACCCGCAAGTCTGGCATCTCAACGAAGCCCACGGCCTTTCCGCCGCCTTCCACATCTACGAGAAACATCACAGCCTGGAAGAGGTGAAAAAGCGCCTCGTCTTCACCACCCACACCCCCGAGGAAGCGGGCAACGAAAAACACGGCTTCAACCTGCTGCGCGACTTCTCGTTTTTCGGCGGCGTCCCCGAAGAGGAAGTCCGCGAAATCACCGGCATCACCGGCGAGGAATTCAACCACTCGCTCGCCGCCCTCCGCCTCGCCCGCATCGCCAACGGAGTCTCCAAACTCCACGGCGAGGTCTCCCGGAAAATGTGGAAAAGCTATCCCGGCATCTGCGAAATCACCCACGTCACCAACGCCCAGAACAAAAAATACTGGGCGGACCACGGCATCGAACACGCCCGCGCCCGCGGCGACATCGAGGAACTTCAACACCGCAAGCGCGAGCTCAAGGAACGCCTGTTCCGCCTCGTCGCCGATCAAACCGGCAAACTCTTCAAAACGAACGTGCTCACCCTCGTCTGGGCCCGCCGCTTCGCCGGCTACAAGCGCCCGGACCTCATCGCCCGCGACATGAAACTCTTCCGCGAGCTGCTCCATAACAACGACTACCCGATCCAGATCATCTGGGCCGGCAAGCCCTACCCCTTCGACTACTCCGCCATCGACACCTTCAACCACCTCATCAGCCTCACCAAAGACGCGCCCAACGCCACCGTCCTCGTCGGCTACGAGCTCGAACTTTCCCGCTTCCTCAAAAACGGCTCCGACCTCTGGCTCAACAACCCCGTCGTCACCCGCGAAGCCTCCGGCACCTCGGGCATGACCGCCGCCATGAACGGCTCCGTCAACCTCTCCACCTATGACGGCTGGATCTGCGAGTTCGCCAAAGACGGTCACAACTCATTCATCATCCCGCCCGCCAATCCCGCCCTCAACCCCGAGGACCGCGACCGCCACGACCTCCTCGGCTTCTACAAGCTGATGAAGGAAACAATCCTCCCGCTCTACTACGACCGGCCCGACGAGTGGCACCGGCTCGTTCTCAACTCGATGAACGACGTCGTCCCCTTCTTCGACGCCGACCGCATGGTGGACGAGTATTACAAAAACATCTACGCCTGAGACGTTTCTAAAAAGTGGCTGGCGCGTCCCGCGCCAGACCGTGGTGGGGGCATCCTGCCCCCACTCTTCTCTTCATGAATCCAGAACTTCCAGCAGCCGCCCTCGCCGCCCTCATCGGCCCGGAAAAAATCACCACCGCCGCGGACATCCTCGCCGCCAGCTCCGGTGACAAATGGTTCGCCAGCCACCCGCCCGACCTCGTCGTTTTCGCCGAATCCACGGCCGATGTCTCCGCCGTCCTGAAATTCGCCAACGAACACAAAATCCCCGTCACCACCCGCGGCGCGGGCTTCGGCTACGTCGGCGGCTGCGTCCCCGCCCATGGCGGCATCGTCCTCTCCACCGCCCGGATGAACCGCATTCTCGGCATCCATCCGGAAGACGGCGCCGCCATCGTCCAGCCCGGCGTCATCACCCACACCTTGCAAGAAGCCGCCCGCGCCGTCGGCTGGGAATACCCGCCCGATCCCGCCTCCCTCAAAGACTGCTCCATCGGCGGCAACATCGCCACCAATGCCGGCGGCCCGCGGTGTTTGAAATACGGCGTCA
>CAYXZE010000118.1:1545-7480 GCA_964469395.1 uncultured Luteolibacter sp. | reverse complement strand
TCGATGATCTTCTGGTTGCGGCGCTGCATGGAGCAGTCGCGCTCGCCGAGGTGGATGAAATTCCCGTGGGAATCGCCGATGACCTGGAACTCGACGTGGTGGGGATTGAGAACGAGCTTTTCGAGGTAGCAATCGCCATTGCCGAAACAGGCGACGGCTTCATTCGAGGCGGCTTGGAAGAGGCTGATGAAATCCTCTTCCTTGAAACAGGGGCGCATGCCGCGACCGCCACCACCGGCGGTGGCCTTGATCATGACGGGGAGGCCGATTTTCTTCGCCTCGACGAGCGCGGCTTCGGCGTCCGCCATGATGCCGGAGCCGGGGGTGATGGGGACGCCGTTCTCGATGGCGGTGGCGCGGGCGGTGGCCTTGTCGCCCATCCGGGAAATGACCTGGGCGGAGGGTCCGATGAAGGTGATGCCGGAGCTGGCGCAAATTTCCGCGAAACGGGCGTTTTCCGAGAGGAAGCCGTAGCCGGGATGGATCGCGTCCGCGCCGGTGATCTCGGCGGCGGCGATGATGCGGTCGATCTTGAGGTAGGATTCCTTGCTGGAGGCGGGGCCGATGCAGACCGCCTCGTCGGCGAGCTGGACGTGCATGGAATCGACGTCGGCCTCGGAGTAAACGGCGATGGACTCGACATCGAGCTCGCGGCAGGCGCGGATGATGCGGAGGGCGATTTCGCCTCGGTTGGCGACTAGGACACGCTTGAACATGAAGGGAGTTTGCTAGTTTTTAGTTGGCGGTTTTCAGCAAGAAAACCGGGCACCTCACTTGATGCGGAAGAGGACGTCTCCGTATTGGACGGGGGTGCCGTCTTCGGTGACGCAGGCGATGATGGTGCCGGAGCGCTCGGCCTTGATTTCGTTCATGACTTTCATGGCCTCGATGATGCAAAGCGTCTGGCCGACGGAAACGGTGGAGCCGACTTCGACGAAATTCGGAGCGTCGGGGGCGGGCTTTTGGTAGAACGTGCCGACCATCGGCGAGGTGATTTCCGCGCCCTCGGCGACGGGGGCCGCGGCGGATGCCGGAGCGGCGGCGGCAGCGGGGGCCGCCACAGGGGCGGGAGCGTATGCCGGGGCCTGGGCGGGCATGGCGGCGAGCAGGCCGCGAAGGTCGTCGAAATCGGCGCCTTTTTTCAGCTTGAGGTGAAAGTCCTTCTTGGTGAGGTCGAAGTGAGTGAGCCCGTGCTCATTCATGAGTTCGACGATGCGACGGATTTCCTGGAGTTCCACGGTAGAAAAAGAGTTGGGAGTTCGATGGGTGAGTGGCGGTCCGGCGGGACGCGCCTTGTTCCGGGCAAGCTAGAAGGAGCGGAGAAAGAGCGTCAAGCGGGAACGGGCGAACGCGGGAGATTGAATGATTTGGGATTGGAGATTCGGGATTTGAATTTCAAGATGCGGCGGTGATTGCGACGCAGCCTTTGAACATCCTCCCGCGCCCGGCGATGGCGGGGGAACTCGTGCCGGCGGATTATTTCCAAAAGCTGGAGCGGGCGGAAATTTGCCGGGGCGGGCGACCGCTGGAGATCGATCTGGGCTGCGGCGACGGGACGTTTCTGATGGAAATGGCGCGGGAGTATCCCGAGCGCGAGTTCCTGGGAGTCGAGCGGTTGTTGGGCCGGGTTCGCAAGGTTTGTAAGAAAATCACGCGCCGACACTTGGAAAACGCGCGGGTGCTGCGGCTGGACAGCCGCTATGTGGTGGAGTGGTTGTTGCCCGAGGCGTCGGTTTCCCGGCTGCACCTGTTGTGCCCGGATCCCTGGCCGAAGCTGCGCCACAACCGGCGGCGGGTGATGCAGCTTGAGTTTCTGGAAGCCGTGCGGCGCGCGCTGGTGCCGGGCGGGGAATTCCTGTTCATGACCGACCATGAGGAGTATTTCCAATGGGCGGAGGAAAAGGTGGCGGCGTTCGGGAAATTCGAGCGGTTGGAGTGGACCGAGGACACGTTTTTTTATCCGAAAACGGATTTCCAAAAACAATGGGAGGCCGAGGGCAAACGCATGTGGCGGCTGCGCTGCAAAAACCCGCTCAGCGAGGCTTGAGAATCAGGACGGACTGGTCCGCAAAGCCTTCCAACCGCAAATTTCCCGCCGCATCCACCCGCACGGTGACGCCGCCGGTTTCGCCTTGATGCATCACTTGGATGCCGCGGGAACGCCAGTATTTCACCGATTCCGAGCTCAACCTTTCCTCCGGCGGAAACTCCGCGTGGGACGCGATGATCGCCTGCGGATCGACCGCATCCAGAAACGGATCGCTCAATGACATGTCGCCGCGATGACGCCCGGCGACGATCACATCGGCGGACAGGTCTTTCCGCGCGTCCAGCATTTCACGCTCCGCGCCCGCACCGGCATCGCTGGTGAAAAGCAGCTTCCACCCCCGCCAATGAAGCCGGAAAATCGCCACCCGGTCATCGGCACTCGCGTTTTGCAAATGGGAGTCGGGCACATGGAGGATTTCCAAGCGCGCGCCGTCCGGCATTGGCAGATCGCGGAAATCCCTCGCCAGCAAAACCGCGATTCCCGCCGCGGACGCATCCTTGGACCATGCCCGGAATGCCGGGCTGCGGGAGCGCTCGACCGGCAGCAACACCTGCCGGATCGGTAACAGCCCCCACACCGCCGCGCCACCACCGAGATGCCCGCCATCCGGGTGGCTCAACACCACCGAGTCCGGTGCGATTCCCAGCCGCCGCAACGAAGGCGCGACCCGCCGCTTGAAACGGTATCGATCCGCACAATCCAGCAGCACCGCACCGCCGGGACCGGAAAAACAGGCCGCTCCAGCCCCGCGCTCCAGATCGTAAACCAGCAAAAACGGCTCGCTTTCCTGCCGCAGTTGAAAGTGTCCGCCGGGAATCGCCGCGCAACTTTCCGCCGTCAGCACACACGCTTTGGCGAGCCAGGCATTCGCGCGGTTCACCACTCTCGCCGCAGGCCGGGCCACCGGATGAAGCGCCACCGCCAACAACGACGCGCTGAGCAACCAAAAAACCAACGGCACGAAAACCACTCCCGCCAGCACGGAAACCGGCGTGACCAGCCCGAAATGAAACGCCGTCAGCGGAGTGGAGCCCACCCCCGCCGCCACCGACACGCCGAGCGATTGCGCGACGTGCCGCCGCAGCCACAGCCAGCCCCTTTGCCTGCGCGACATCATCCCCAGCGGCAGATAAAGTTCCGGCTTCACCATCCAGGAAAACCCTTTCATCGCCCAGCCCGTGCCGATCGCGATGGCCGCCACCACCCCGTAGGAAAGCTGCACGCCCGGTTGAAAAAGCAAGCGCCCGTCCCACAGCATCGCCACCAGCAGCACCGCGCCCAGCGCGTTCAGCAAATCCGGCCGCCTGCGCGAAATGAACGCCCCCAGAAACACCGCCGCCATCCATGCGGAACGCACCGCCGGCGGGCTGTTTCCCGTCAGCCACGAATAACCGAAAATCAGCGGCAGGAGAATCACCACCGCCCAGCGCCGGGGCACGCCCATCAGCCGGAGAAGCGCCCAACCAATCCCCCCGACCATCGCCACATGCAGCCCGCTGACCGAAAACGCATGCAAAGTCCCGCTATTGCGAAACGCCGCCACCAGTTCATCCGCATCCGGCGGCTGCTCGCCGATGACCACCGCGCGGATCACCGCCGCTTCCCGCGAATCCTCCTCCAGACCATCCGTCACCGCCGCGCGGAACCACCGCCGCACCCCGGCCCCGAACGCGGCCAAATCCCCCGTCGTCACCTCGCCCATCACCCAGCCCGCATGAAAAACCGCCGCCACTCCCTGATTCCGGAGCCATTCCGCCTGATCGAACTCCCCCGGATTCCGCGCCATCGGCAGCGGTCCGAAATTCCCGCGCGCCTTCACCCGCGCCCCCGCCACCGGCACCTCTCCCCTGCCCTCCCACCAGACTTTGGCACCCGCCCGCGGCCCATCCAGCAAAACGGCTGGAGCCGACCAGAACTTCCCGCTCCCCTTCCCGTCCTTGAGCACCCGCCCCGCCATCTCGCCGCCCGCATGACTCAACAGCGCCGCTTCTCCGGCATTTCTCGACTCCATCCGCCAAATGAAAATCCCGACCGCAAACCACCCGCAAAACGCCCAAGCCAGCCCCACCCGCCAGCTCTTCAAAAAACCGCCCGCAAGCCCGAGTAAAATCCCGCCCCCCAAGCCGGCCGCCGGATGCCACTCCGCAGCCAGCACGCATCCCGCCGCCACCAGCGCCGCCACAAACAGCGGATGCCGATCGACAAATGCCGCCACCCACAAACGCATGCCATTTCCGGTTCCCAACATGGCATGATTTTCAAATCGCTCGCGCCAGAAAGAATGCCGGGCGCTACAATCCCTTAAGTCGCTCAGGTCGCTTACTGCCCGGCCTGTTGTGCGAGATATTCCGCCTCCTCGGCCGCCTCATTGGCAGCCGACCATTCCTGCAGCTTGTGACGCGCGTTCGCCGAGTGCCGGGTCTCCGGAAACTGCTCGATCACCTGATCCATGATCGCCACGGCGGAGTCCCCATCGCCTTCCTCCCGATAAAGTTCCGCCAACCGGAAAAGGAAATAAGCCGCATCGTCCACCTCCCACTCCTGGCTCTCCAGAGCGTGGCGGATGGCCTGAATCGCCGAATCCGCATCGCCCAGGTGGTTCTTGTAAATTTTTGCGATTTCCACCCACGGCAGACGATTTCCCGGATCCACGGCGGCGGCGCTTTGGAACGCCGCGATCGCCCCCTCATAATCCCCCTGCTCCAACAGCGAACGGGCATCGTGCAGGATGTCCTTCTCCACCATTTCCCCGCTGTCATACACCGCATGAGTGACCCGCTGGGCGAAAAACGGCAGGGCGTGAATCACAAAGAAAATCCCGAAAAGCCCGGCGCTCAGAAACGTGAGGAGAACCCCGTTAAAGGTCCTCTCCCCTTCCATGATTTGGAGTTTGCTTTCCTTTTCCGGCGCGAGTTCACCGGGATCCCCATGGGCTTGAAGCTGAGTGATTTCCTGCCTCAGCACGTCCATTTCCCGGCCCTTTTTGGCATACGCCGTCCACGTCCACCCGACCAGGGCGGCGAGCACCATATACATGAGCCATTTCATCATCACCCAGACTGATACGCCACCGGCACGGGCGAAAGTAAAATTTCAATGAAACCAAACCTTAAAGCCGCCGCGCGTTCCGGCCCTCGTCGATCAGTTTCCAAAAATGTTTCGAACCCGCCAGCGCCTCGTCTTCAGACAGCGGCATCTTCGAGCGGAACTTGAAATCCGAAAACGTGCCCTTGTGCAGCACCCGATGAACGATCACCGAAGCCTCCTTCACCTCGAAATAAAACCGGT
Source organism: uncultured Luteolibacter sp. (assembly GCA_964469395.1). GTDB lineage: Bacteria > Verrucomicrobiota > Verrucomicrobiia > Verrucomicrobiales > Akkermansiaceae > Luteolibacter. The sequence continues at coordinate 2,142 of CAYXZE010000118.1, read as the reverse complement.
AATCCTTGGCCCGGAAACGATACAGGACGGTCCCGTCGCGATCGATTTTCCCGAAGCGATCGCCGCTGAGATTCTCCAGATCCTCCTTCCCGACCTTGAATTCCTCCAGCAGTTCGAGCTGCTCGAGCGTCCCCAGTTTGGAAAGCTCCGCCGCGCTGATTTCGTTGAAAACAATCTGAAACACCCCGGCAGGCTAAGGACGGACGGCGTGATTTGCCAGTGCCAAGTTTGGGTTGGGAAAGACCTGTCATGGAGGAGAGACAGACTTTTTTTGTCCCGCACCCGTTGAAGCGGTCCCAACTTAATGCGGCTTGCAGAAACTACGGAATCACGTACGCTCCAGCCATGAGAACCATTTCCGCAACAACCGCGAGGTCCGATTTCTACCGGTTGATTGACTCGACGCTGGATTGTCACGAGCCGATCCAGATCACGGCAAAGCGTGGCAATGCGGTTTTGCTGGCCGAAGAGGATTGGCGCGCTCTTCAAGAAACGCTGTATCTCATGAGCATTCCCGGCATGCGCGATTCCATTCGTAAAGGCATGGCCGAGCCGGCTGAAACGTGCGGCAAGGAAATCGACCTATGACATACGAAT
>CAYXZE010000118.1:0-1445 GCA_964469395.1 uncultured Luteolibacter sp. | reverse complement strand
ATCGTGAAGGTTTTGAGACTCTGGACCCACTACGAATAAGCGCGGGCTCAAACGAACCGCACCGCGTGCTTTTTCGAAAGCTTCAGGACATCGCCCGCTCCGGGTGAGATCGCGGCGTTCGGATCGGTGAGTTTCCCGCCGTTGAGCTGGACCGAGCCGGTGGTGATGAACTGCTTCTTCAGCTCGCTGTTGGATTTTTCGATGCTGAAGGCCACTTGAAAAGCGTGGGCGGAAAGACTGAGGACCGTGAGTCCGGACGGAAGATCCGCGAGGGAAATTTCCGGAAGTTCGGCGGCGGCGAGGTCTTTTTTGGAAAAACGGGTGTCCCAGTCCGCGCGGGCGGCGGGGCCGGCTTCCGGGCCGTGGTAGCGGCTGGTGATTTTCTCGGCGAGGGTCTTCTTTGCATCCATCGGGTGCCCGGCGGGATCGCGGGCCTCGCCTAGCAGAAGCAAATAGTAGCGGTCCATGAGCTCGTCCGAGACACTCATGAGCTTGCCGAACATTTCCTGCGGAGCCTCGCTGACGCCGACGTAATTGCCGTAGGATTTCGACATTTTCTTCACGCCGTCGAGCCCTTCCAGCAGCGGCATGGTGATGACGACCTGCTGCGGCTGGCCTTCCTCTTTCTGCAGGTCCCGGCCTACGAGCAGATTGAACAACTGGTCGGTGCCGCCGAGTTCGACATCGGCGCGCACTTCCACGGAATCCCAGCCCTGCACGATCGGGTATTGGAGTTCGTGAAGCCGCACTTCCTGACCCAGATCGATCCGGTTTCTGAAATCCTCGCGCTGGAGCATTTGCTGGAGGGTGACGCGGCCGTTGAGGCGGAGCACGTCTTCGAACGTCATCTTGCGGAACCAGTCCCCGTTGAAGCGGACCTCGGTCCGGTCGCGGTCGAGGATCTTGAACAACTGGGTGGTGTAGGTTTCCGCATTGACGAGGACTTCCTCGCGGGTGAGCGGCGGGCGGGTCACCGAGCGACCGGATGGATCGCCGATGGTGGCGGTGAAATCGCCGATGATAATCACCGCCTGGTGCCCGAGTTCCTGGAATTGGCGGAGTTTCTCGAACACCACCGTGTGGCCGAGGTGGATGTCCGCAGAAGTCGGATCCAGACCGAATTTGATACGCAGCGGGCGGCCGAGGCGGAGTTTTTCCAGAAGTTCCTTTTCGGAAAGGACCTTGGCGGTGCCGGCGGTGAGTTGGGCGAGCTGTTGTTCGGGAGACATTTTTTTTGGTAAATGCTGGAAAGCGGAAATTGAAAGAGAGGCGCGGGGAGAATGGCGTGGGAAATGGGGCTGCCAAGTCTGGATTGAGGGGCGGCGGCGGGAGAAATTGAAGTTCTCCGGAACTTGAGTGATTTTTCCCTTCCCAAATCCGCGGACTTGGACAAGTCTGCCGCCCCGCCTGAAATGGTGGTCGTAGCTCAGTTGGTAGAGCCCCGG
>CAYXZE010000117.1:0-7483 GCA_964469395.1 uncultured Luteolibacter sp. | reverse complement strand
CGTCGAGGCGCTGGAGCATGTTGGTGACGCTGGCCTGGGAGATGCCGAGGTTTTTCGAGATGTCCACGGCGCGGGCATAGCCCTTGTCCTTGATCAGATGGAGGATCTGTTCGAGGTAGTCGTCCATTGCGACAGAGCCGCTGGTGCGCCGAGGAGGTAAAGTCATGAGTGGGAGAACCTAACGACCGGATGCGGGGAGGGAAAGCCCGGTTTTCTGGTAAAGTTCCGCGTTGGAGGCCTGGAACTCGGCCTTGAGGCGGACGCGGAGTGTGGAAAGATCGACCAGCCGCCAGCCGGTGAAGGTCCAGAGGTTGGGTTTTCCGTCGTGCTCGATGCCGACGAGGAGGTGGACGGCGTCGTCGGTGATTTTGAGCGTTTCGTTTTTCGGCTCGAAATAAAAGGTGCGGAAGGTGCTTTTGGCGGAGCCTTGTTCGATGAGCTTCGGGTCCAGGTAGAAGACGAGTTTTGTTTCCTGATCGACGATCCGGAGGTCGGGGTAGCCGGAGCGTTGGTGTTCGCCCGCGCGGGTCGGCGGGATTTCGCAGCTCAGGCCGGGCGTGGCGTTGAGCCGCTGGAGGAGGCGGTCTTCGAAGAGTTTTGAGGCCTCGTTGATCCGGCGGAGCTGGCGGGCGGGGGAGTCGGGCTGGTTGAGCTCGGCGAGGATGGCGGTTAGGGCCTGGTGGATGGCGGCGGTGACGCGGTGGTGGGCGGGGGCGTCGGTGAGGGGCAGCACGCGCTTGCCGGAGCAGGCTTCGGCGACGGTGGCGAAGGAAAAGGTGCGGCGGGAGAGGTTTTCTCCGAGCAGGGATTTCACGAGCGCGGCGTCGGGATCCGGTTTTGGAACCGGTTCGGCGGCGGATGCGAGGCTGCCGAGGATGGCGGTGAGGGCGTAAATCCAGAGACGCGGTTTCATGGATGAGTTAGATCCGGCGTTGTTTGTGCCAGGCGGAGGTGTCCGGATGGAGCAGGGCCTCCACGAAATGATCGTCCAGGGCGTGGGAGTCGATGAGGTGGGCGAGCAGGACGAGCGAGGCGACGGCATCGAACAAGGCGTCGTGCCAGGATTTTCCGGGGACGAGTGCCTGGATGGCGGCGGTGAGTCCGCGGGCTTCGCAAAGGGCTCCCAGCGAGTGGTCCGGCAGGTCCGGCCAGGCGGCGCGGGCGAGCAGCAGGGTATCGAGCCACGGGCCGAAGCCATGGCCGGGGAAGGCGCGGAGAAAGCGTTTTTCCGTGCCTTTTCCATGGGCGACGACGACGGCTCCGGAGAGGCGTTTTTTGACATCCGGCCAGAGCATGAGCAGGGCGGGGGCGTCCGCCAAATGCTCGGGGCCGATGCCGTGGACTTTGCGCGCGGCCCACTGGATCGGCTGGTCGGTGCGGAGGTAGGAAACGAAGGCATCGGCGTGGCCGGATTCCGCGGACCATGAGGCGAGGCCGATTTGGACGGGCGTGTCGGTCTTGCCACGCGCCGCCCCGGCCGATTCGAAATCGATGGCGGTGAAGCGGCAGTGACGGACGAGTGGCATGGGCGGCGGCCAATGTCGGCAACCGGGATCGCTGAGGCAAGCCGCGGGTGATCTGACTTGATTTGTTAAGATGTGCTAAATAATCTCCGGCCAATCGTCCGCATGGTGAAAAAAAGCCCACTCAAGCCGTCCGCAGGCCGCCCGCCGAAAAACCAACGGCGGGAGCGGGTTTCCTTCGCGGAGGCATTGAGCTCGGCGAACCGGCGGGCGCACGAGCAGGCGAACCGCAAGGGCGGCCGGCGCAGCAAGAAGTATGCGTGGACGGCGGACGCGGTGGCGGGGCTGGACGGGGAGGATGAAATCGAGTCCGCCGAGTGGCTCACACGCTTGGTGCGGTGGGGGCTGGCGTCGCTGTTGCTGCCGTTGTGCTGGGTGACGACTTGGACGCTGTTATCGAGATTTTTCCAGGTGACGGTGGATCAGGCGCTGTGGAAGAGCGCGGAGTTCTGGTATTTCGCGACCGGGGCGCTGGTGATGATCGGGTGGTTTTGGTCGGGCTTGCTCGAACCGTTTTTCCTCTATCTCTACGTGCTCGGCCACGAGCTGACGCACGCGGTTTTCGTGTGGCTGTATCGGGGAAAGGTGACGGAGTTTCACGTCAGTTCGAACGGTGGCTACATCACGACGAACAAGACGAACCTGTTCATCGCGCTGTCACCGTATTTCGTGCCGTTTTGGGCGGTGTTCGTGGCCATTTGCTATGCGTTGGTGCGTTATTTCGCCGGGCTTTCCCAGGAATGGGACCGGGTGCTTTACGGGTTGATGGGCTTCACCTGGACTTTCCACATGGTGTGGACCTTGTGGATGATCCCGCGCGACCAGCCGGATTTGAAGGAAAACGGCACCTATCTTTCGCTGGTGGTGATCTATCTGGCCAATCTGCTGGTGCTGGCCGGGCTGCTGTGCGTGGCGGATGAATCGCCGCTTCAAAATGCGCGGGACTTCGCGATGGAGTGGTTCCGTTACGCGGCGACATGGGGCGACGCGCTGTTTCGCTGGGGGAGCCGGATGATTCTTGAATTGCGGGCGGCGGTAGGGGTGTGAGGGGTGTGAGGGCGCAGAGTTGGTGGGTCTGGAAATTTCTGACGAAATTCTCAGGACCCGAGCAGTTTCTCCACTTTCGCCGCCAGGTTTTCCCGTGCGGTTGAATCGGCGAGGTTGCCTTGTTTGTCGATCAACCACATCGTCGGAATGGCTTCGATGGAATACTTGCGGCCGAAGGTGTTGTTCCAGCCCTTGCCATCGTAATATTGTGGCCATGGCATGCCCTTGTCCTTCGTGAATTTCATCATCTTGTCCTTGCCGTCAGCGCTTTCAAAACTGATGCCGATGACCTCGAAACCCTTGTCATGATACTTTTGATAGACCTCCTTGAGGTGCGGGATCTCTTCCACGCAGGGGGCGCACCAGGTGGCCCAGAAGTCGATCAGCACGACCTTGCCCTTGAGTTTAGCCAGATCCACCTCGCTGCCGTCCGCCGCGGTGAATTTGATTTCGACGGGGTTGCCGACGTGGGCCGTGGCGTCGAACTTCAGGTCAGGCGCGAGCGGCTCGATCGGGATGTCTGACAGGCCCTCCTGCACCCATCCGGCAAACTCCACCATGCTCGGCAAGGTGCCGCCTTCCACTTTTTTAAGGAAGCGCTCCGTCGCCTCACGAAACACTACCGGCTCCTTGGCCTCTTTCACCAATTGAAGTGCCTTGCGCGCATACTCTGTGGCTTTCGCTTGGTCGCCAGCATTCCACTGCACGGAACAGGCGAGCAGGTGGTTGGCCGCTGTCGGCGGATCGTCCGCTTTGATCTGGGCATCCACCTCTTTCGCCATCACCGCGAACAATTCTTTTGGCGCGCCTTCCCATTGTCCCATGCCGATACTTCTGAACGCGGACTCCATCTTGATTTCGCGCAATGAATCGGCAGGCATGGTCTCGACAAGCCGTTTCACGGCAGGCCAATCTTTCTCAATCATGGCGATTTCCAAGGCTGGCCCGCCGAGATATTCGGACTTGGGATAGGATGCCTGCAACTCGGCATACTTTGCCTTCATCTTGACGAGATCACCGGCATCCAGCGCGTCAAAGAAAGCGGCAAGAAGATCGCGTGTTTTCTGCATCTCGGGCGACACCGGTTCGGCAGTCGGTTCCTGAGCCGGCAAGTTGGCTGGCATGGCGAGCAAGGCGGCGAACGCCAGGGCGGCGGGAGCAAATAGGGATTTCAATTTCATGGGTATTTGACAGTTTCAATCGGATGAGGGGTCGTTTCCATTATGCGGAGCAAACGTGATCGGAAGGGAGACTTGCCTGTGTGAAGTCTGTGTGAAGGGTGAATGAATAAGGGGTGATTTCCGCTCCATGTTGTGAATGAAAATGCAGGCGATGCGCTTGCGCCGGAACCTGTCGGCTTCATCGGGAGGTTCAATTTTCAGAGGGGTTTCCGGGTGCCGCTTGTGAGACGGTTTGTGGCGAGACGGTCTTGACCAAGCGGGAATGCACGGATTCCAGTCATTTTTTCGGAAGATCCATTTTGCGGTTGGAAATTTCCGCCTGATTTTGATGCGTCGGCATTGGTTTTCCAGATTGATCCTTGGCGCGTGACGAAGGATGCTGCCGACGTGATTTATCTGGATGCCAACGCGACGACGCCTCTTTTGCCGGAAGTGCTGGATGCGATGTTGCCGTGGCTGCGGGATGGTTTTTCAAATCCTTCCGGCGCGTATGCCGGGGCGAAAGCGGCTCGCCGGGCGATCGATCAGGCGCGCGGCCAGGTGGCGGAGTTGATCGGCGCGGATGCGGGGGAAATCATTTTCACCGGCGGCGGCACCGAGAGCGTGAACACGGCGCTGCACTCGCTGGACCGGCTGGCGGGGCAGGGGACGGCGGTGGTTTCCTCAATCGAGCACAGCGCGGTGCTGCGCTGTGTGGAGAGTTTGGCACGCGAGGCGAGGCGGGTGCCGGTGACGGCGGGGGGGAGGCTGGATTTGGCGGCGTTTGCTCGGGAACTGGAGGGCGCGGCCTATGTTTCCGTGATGGCGGCGAACAACGAGACCGGCGTGATCCAGCCGTTGCGGGAAGCTGCGGCACTGGTCCGGGAAATGGGGCTGCCGGTGCACACGGATGCGATTCAGGCGGCGGGGAAAATCCCGCTGAACGTGCGGGAGCTGGGGGTGGATTTGCTTTCGATGTCGGCCCATAAATTTCACGGACCCAAGGGCGTGGGCGCGCTTTTCGTGCGCGAGGGGCTGCGCTTCAAGCCGCTGCTGGAAGGCGGCGGCCAGGAGGGCGGACGCCGCAGCGGGACGGAAAACACGGCGGGCATCGTTGGCATGGGAGCGGCTGCGGCGCTGATGCTGCGGGCGGAAAAAGAATCCGTGGCGGCGCTGCGCGATGCGTTCGAGGCGCAGGTGGTGGCGGAAATTTCCGGTGTGACTGTCAATGGCGATCCGGCTCACCGCCTGCCGAATACCAGCCACCTTTCCTTCGATCAATGCGATGCGGCGGGGCTGTTGATTTTGCTCGATGAAGCGGGCGTCGCTTGTTCCGCCGGGTCCGCCTGCATGACCGGCAAGCAGCGGCCGTCCCATGTGCAACTGGCGATGGGCATTCCCGAGGAGCGGGCGAAAAGCAGTCTGCGCATCAGTTTTTCCCGGCTCAATACGCTGGAGGAGACCCTGTCCGCCGCCGCCGCCTTGAAGAAAGCGGTGGAAAAACTGCGGCGGGTGCAGGGTGCCGGCGTGGGGCCGGTGGTGGTGTATTCGCCGTGATCCTTTGGTTTTTTCTGGCCCCGTCCGCCTTGTGGATGCGCGTCAGCCCTTGTGGATGCGCCTCAGCGAGTCTTGGATTTTCTTGTCGCTGGTGTTCTTTAGGATCGCGGTGACCTTGCTTTGCAGGTTTTTCTTGTTGCGGCTTTTTTTCATGACCACCACGGCGGATTCCTCGGCGGCTTTGCGGAAAGCGGCATTGGGGCTGAATCGGGCGACATCGAGAAACGCGTCGAATTGGTCGTCGCCCGCGACGGGGCGGATCGCCTCGAAAATCGCAATCGCGGAAAGGGTGTCCTTGGTGGCGCGGGCGAAGTCCATCAACTGAGAGATCATCGCGGGGGTCACCCGTTCGGCAAGAACCTCGCTAATCATGGCGGCGCGGTCTTCCGGCAGGATTTCCACGGTCTTGGTGGCGAAGTCGGCGGTGGCGGTGCCGAAGTCGGTGCCGTCGTCGGGCTTCGCCTTTTTCAGGGCCAGGAAGATGTTTTTCTTTTGGGTGTCGGAGCTGGTCTCGGCGGCATCCTTGAGCAGCCGGGCGAACTCTTCGCCGGACATTGGAATTTCCGTAACCTCGCTGCTGGCCGCCTGGCTGATCAGATTCCCGTAGCGCTGGCTGCTCCGGCTTTTCTTGATCCGGTCGAACAGGAAAAATCCGAGAATCAGCAGAACAATGACGCTGCTGGACGCCATGATGACGGTTTTGGGGCCGATTTTGGACTTCGGTTTGATCGGGCGGGTCGGGACCTGTTTGGTGGCCGCGGCATGATGTTCCGTGGGATGCAGCGGAGTGGTGTGGGTGGCATGCACGGTGGCGACGGCGGACGTCAACTCTTGCGGCCCGGTGTGGACGCTGGGTTTCGACCCTTCCGGCGGCAATAGCGGCTGTGGCGGGGCGGTGATGCTGAGCTGCGGCTCGGCAGCCTGGGCGGCTGCTTGCTGGGCTGCCCGCGCGTGAGGTGCCAGGGGCGGGCCGCGGCGCGCACCGCCGGCCTTCGGCGCGGGGCGGCCCAGGCTCAACTGCGGGGCGGGATTCTTGTCGTTTTGCAGGAAAAGCTGGAGGGATTCTCGCGCGGACGCCGGGCGATCGGTCGGCTGCCGGTTGATCAGCCACATGATCCAGTCGCAGGCCCAGACGGGAATGTCCGCGCGCACTTCCTGCAAGGGAGTGACCTTGTGGGCGAGGTGGGATTCCATCACCTCGTGCGCGGTTTCACCCCGAAAAGGGAAAATGCCGGTCAGCGCCTGATAATAGACACAGCCCATCGCGTAAATGTCCGTCCGCGCGTCCATGGGTGACCGCTCGAATTGCTCGGGGGCCATGAAAAAAATCGAGCCGAAAACCGTGTCGATCGCTTGCAACTCTTCGGCTGATTGGGACTGCGCCAGGGTGGCCAGCCCGAAATCCACGATCTTCATCTGGAACCTGCCGGACGGCAGCCAGGTGAGCATCAGGTTCTGCGGCTTGATGTCTCCGTGGATCAAATCCAGTTCCTGCGCCGCGATCAGGGCCTCCTGGGTTTGAATGGCCATTTCCCGGAAATCATTCCAAGTGAGCGGGGCTTGGTCGATCAGTTCGTCGAGCGTGTTTCCGCTGATCAATTCCATCACCGCATACGGGCCGTCCTCATCGGAGCCGACATCGTAAATCGTGACGACGTGGGGATGTTGCAGCGAGGCGAGGGCTCCGGCTTCCTTGAGGAGCTGGCGGGTGGACTCTTCCTGCAGGTCGGGATCGTCGTTGGTCACGGAAATGCGTTTGATCGCCACTTCGCGATTCATCCGCATGTCGTATCCCCGATAGACCGCCCCCAAGCCCCCCTGTCCAATTTTCCCGCGGATTTCGTAACGATCTTCCATGATTTCGACTTGCGTGAAAAATGGGGAATTCCATTCCATGCGGCAATCACGAAAACCAATCTTTCCGTATTTCAGCTTTTACCTCGCCGCCGCTTCATGCTTGCCTCCCGCCCTCATGAAAATCGTCGTCGCCTACTCGGGAGGTCTTGATACCTCGGTCCTCCTTCTCTGGCTCAAGGCCAAATACAATGCGGAAATCATCGCCTACTGTGCCGATGTCGGCCAGGGCGACGAACTCGACGGTCTCGAAGCCAAGGCGCTCTCCACCGGAGCCTCCAAGTGCTACATCGGCGACCTCAAGGAAGACTTCGCCGCCAACTACATTTTCCCGATGATCCA
>CAYXZE010000116.1:904-7590 GCA_964469395.1 uncultured Luteolibacter sp. | reverse complement strand
TTCTCTTTTTCCGTGTATTCCGTGTATTCCGTGGTTAGCCATCTTCCCTTCTAGATTGGCAGACCATCACCCCTGCGGCGGAACCCGCGACATGACTTTGAAATCGCCGTTCTCGCAGCGGCGGACGAACCCTTCCGCATAACTTTTCAGCTTGTCCCATACCTGGCGGATTTGCCCGGCCTCCTCCCGGCTCACCGAGTGATCGTCGGCAGCATCGGAAATGTGGCTCAGCAAATCGGAAAACTGGCCGATGATTTCCTGGGTGGCCGGCAGCACGTGGCCGATCTGATGCCCGCTCACATCCGGGTCCTTCACGAAATGCCCGCCCTGTTGACGGCACAACCACTCCACGATGCCGGTATCACCGCTGAGTTCGATGATCTGCAGCACCCGGTCCAGAGGATTGCGGCTGCCCGAGCCATATTCGCTCGGCTTTTCCGCCCATTTGTAAACCAGCGATAGCGACACCCCCAACTCGGCGGCAACCGCCTTCGGGGTGGTCTTGCGCAGCGCCCGCTTCAACACATCATGACTCTCCATGGCGGGAAGCTGACAAGATCCGGGGAGCTTGCAAAGCAAGCAAATCAGTAATTCCATCCAAACTGGAACCGGCAAGCAGACGATTTCTTCGAAAATCCGCCCGCGCGACATGACAGTGAGGATGCGAGCACGGCGGAAAATCATGCCGGGAATTCGCCAATATCTACCCGCCACGCGGCGGAACGGCTCCGGTCAGTCCACCAGTTTGATTTCGTACCTCAGATCTGACCACTGGAAAGACCGAAAGAAGTCACGAGTTCTCTCATCAGCTATCAGAGTTGCCTTTTTTTCGTCTGGAGACGAGACGAAAAAATACAGAATCAAGTCCTTTCCTTTATAGATCCTCACCTCATGCGCCGGCCTATCCATCATGCTGCGGGCACCATATCCAAGCAGTTCACCATTGGAGTGATCTTCAGATACACGGGCGATTGAATCAAAATCCGATTCGCCTTGTCTCCGATAGAACTCGGGATCGGAATCAAGAATCCCCTTCACTTTTCCGGGCCGATAAATGTAGAGGAAGCCCTTCCGTGATTCGACGGCTACTTCCGGAGGAATTACTTTCCTGTATTCCGCGGCGAGTTGGTCACTAAGATCGGGATTGTCCCACGGTTCGTAATAAAGTGGCTTTCTGCCCTCAACCGCAGCGGCTATTTGCGCTTCAATTGCGCGGTCTGCCACGCTTCCCGGAGCTGTGTCACTCTCCGGAACTGACCATTCGGGTAGAACAACTCGGCTTGCTGCTCGGATAGCTTCAGCTGTTCCGCGCGCGTTGGTGTCTGAATCCTCTTCGGAGGACCATTTGGGCTGAATTGGAACGCTTTCCATTTCCTCTTGAATGTGCGTGCTGCACTCATCTTGAATGAGACTACCTCGTCCACTTCCGACTTCAAGAACGATCTTACCATCCATCTCCCGCACTTTCAGCCTGCCACCCGGCAGCCGGGCAATCGCCTTCCGGTATTTCTCCGCCTTACCACGGTTCACATTCCTAAAGTCACCCCGGAGTTAAAAGCCGTAAGCCCCCACGACAGACCGAAGCCGCCCCCATGCTGAATCCCGTGCTTGCCGAACGCACGGGACAGCCTAGCATCGACCGTTCCATGACTTCACCCGCGAATTCCACCAAGCGACCCGCTTTCATCATCCTCGGCGCCCCGGGTTCGGGAAAAGGGACCCAAGGCAAGATCCTGGGCAATATCCCGCGGTTCTTCCATTGCGCTTGCGGGGATGTGTTCCGCTCGCTGGATACCCGGACCGCCCTCGGCCAGCAATTCGTGAGCTATTCCAGCCGCGGCGAACTCGTCCCCGACGAGCTGACCATCGAGCTGTGGAAAGCGCAAATCGACAATCTTTCCGACACCCACATCTACAAGCCGGACATCGATTTCCTCGTGCTCGACGGCATCCCGCGCAACGTCCGCCAGGCGGAAATCCTCAGCACCTACATCGAGGTCCATCAGGTCTTCCATCTTTCCTGCCCGAATCGCAACGAGCTTGCCCGCCGCATGCGCAAGCGGGCGCTCAAGGACAACCGCATCGACGACGCCAGCGACAAGGTCATCGACCAGCGCATCGCCACCTACGAGGCGGAAACCAAGCCGATCCTCGAATACTACCCCGCCGACCGCATCACCAACATCGATGCCACCCAGCCGCCGGTGAAGGTCCTGGCGGAAATGATCCAGCGCATCACCAGCCTTCCCGTTTACCAGGAAATGGCGAAACACATCGCCTAACACGTCCGGACATGCGGCTCATTTTCATCGCCACCGGGGACATCGCCCTGCCGTCGCTCCGGCACTTGCTAGCCAGCGGGCCGCGTCCGCTGGCACTGGTCACCCAGCCGGACAAGCCGGTGGGCCGCCACCAGACACTCACTCCCCCGGCGGTCAAGGTGGAGGCGCTGGCCGCCGGCATCCCCGTCTATCAGCCGGAAAAAATCGGCGACATCACCGCTGAACTCACCGCGCTGGAGCCCGAGATCCTCGTGGTGATGGCCTACGGCCAGATCCTCCGGAAAAACATCCTCACCCTCGCCAGCCGGGCGATCATCAACCTTCATGCCTCGCTGCTGCCGAAATATCGCGGAGCCGCCTGCATCCAGGCCGCCATCGATGCCGGCGATGCGGAAACGGGAATCACCGCCATGCACGTCGTCCGCGAGCTGGATGCGGGCGACATGATCGTCGCCCGCTCCATCCCCATCGCCGCCGCAGAAACCGGCGGCACCCTGCACGACCGCCTGGCGGAACTCGCCCCGGCGGTCATGGCTGAAGCGCTGGAAAAACTCGCCGACGGCACGGCGGCCCGCACCCCCCAGGACGCCGCCGCATCCAGTTACATTTCGAAACTCGAACGCGACCACGGCCGGCTCGACTGGACCCATGACGCCGCCGCGCTCGAACGCCGCATCCGCGCCTACGATCCCTGGCCCGGCACCTTCACGCTCGCGACCGAAGACGGCCGCCCCAAACGCCTCAAGATTTTCCCGCCCGTCACCGTTCTCGACGATTCCCTAACACCCGGAAGCCTTTCCACCGCCGATGGCCGGCTCATCGTCGGCTGCGGCAGCGGCGCGCTCCGCCTGGAAATCGTCCAGCCCGACGGCAGCCGGAAAATGTCCGCCGCCGATTACCTCCGCGGCCGCCAACCCGCCGCCTTCGAGTGACCGCCGCCAAATTTGCCAAATTTGGGCTTTCCGCCGGAGCCGGAATGCGAATACTCCCCGCCGACTCAAAAAGTCCTCGCCGGCTTAGCTCAGTGGTAGAGCAACTGATTTGTAATCAGTAGGTCATCAGTTCGACCCTGATAGCCGGCTCCAGTTTTTCCATATACCCCTAAGGAAAAACGTGATTGGAAAAGCGGGGGCTGATGAAGGGTAGCAAAATCGGGTAGCAAAATCGCCCGGGATTCAGGACTTCGAAGCCGCCAGAAACACGACGAGCGGCACCAGCAGCGCCACATCGGCCAGCACCCGCAGCGCATCCATCGAGAACCGCGAACGGGTGCGGTTGAGGATATGCAGCAACCCCGCTCCGGTCAGAATCGCGTAGAAAAACGGGCGGGTCGTCATTTCATGATCCTGCAAGGCGAAGATCAGGGCCGCACCGCCTAACAGGGTCAGCGGCAGCGTGAGCGCCAGTTCGTCGCCCGCCTTGATCTCGGGATCGGCCGTGCGGTTGGCATGCTCCCACAAGTCGATCGCGGAAATGTTCAGCACACACAGCACCGCGAAGCAAATCAGCTCGCGCGAGCCGAGAAAATCCATCATGTCAAAGCTGGTGAAAACATAGGCGAGCATCGCCGTGCCATAGGCGAAGGCGGCACCGGCGAGCACGTTCTTGGCATGCGGGATTTCATGCGGCCCGTGGGTGGAGAAAAGCGACAGGGCGAAAAATCCCGCGACCAGTATCCCGCCCGTCGCGGCCAGACCGTAAATCCTCATCGGCAGCGAGCCGACGACCAGAACCAGGGCGGCCACCCCGGCGACCACCGCCGCCACTTGGAACCACCGCTGGTATTTGCGGTGGAAATCGTGACGCGCTTCCAGTTTCTCCGAAATACCACCCGGCATCGAGGCGTCCAGCAGGCGATCCGTCACGTAAATGACCCACACCACCAGGCCGAGCGCGATGTAGGCATTCCACGGCAGGTAATCGACCCGCCAGGTTTTTGCGAAAAGATAAAGCCAAGTCACCGCCACCAGCGGAGCGTCCAGGCTCAGCAAGTTTGGAATGAGCCACCAGGGCTTACGATGCGCGGAAGGCACGACGCGCGGACCATCCCCGAGCCGCGCGATCATGGCAAGCGCTCTTTGCTCTTTGCACAACGGATCACACCAGCCCGACCGCCCGGCGGATCCGGTCCAGCACCTTGGCCGCCTCCTCGCGCGCCCGCAACGCGCCGGCGGCGAGCACTTCATCGACATAGCCGGGGTCCTTGAGGATCTCCTCGCGGCGCGCGCGCATCGGCGCGAAATAGTCCCAATACGCGTCTGCCAGACGTTTTTTGAAATCCCCATACCCCGTGCCGCCTTGCTCGTGGCCAGCCACCATCGCCGCGTAATCCGCCGGGCTGGCGAACAACTTGTAAAGCGCGAGAATCGTCGAGTCCTCCGTCGGTTTCGGCGCTTCCACCGGGGTCGAGTCGGTGGTGATTTTCATGACGGCTTTTTTCAACGGCTTCTCCTCGCCGAAGAGCGGCAGCGTGTTGTGATAGCTCTTGCTCATTTTCCGCCCGTCCAGCCCGATCACCACCGCCGTATCGTCGCGGATGATCGGCTCGGGAATGACCAGCGTGCCCTCGCCGTAAGTTTCGTTGAACTTCACCGCCAGATCGCGGGTGACCTCAAGGTGCTGTTTCTGGTCCTTGCCGACCGGCACCTGGTTCGAGTCATAAAGTAAAATATCCGCCGCCATCAGCACCGGATAGGCGTAAAGCGCGTGGTTCGGCGCGATGCCCTGGGCGATCTTGTCCTTATAAGAATGGCATTTCGCCAGCAGGCTCATCGGGCAGACCGTCGAGAGCAACCAGGCGAGTTCGTTCACCTCGGGCACGGCGCTCTGCCGGAAAAACACCGCCCGCGCCGGATCGAGACCGCAGGCGAGGAAATCGATCGCCAGCTCGCGCACATTTTCGCGCAGCGCCACGGGATCCCGCGAAGACGTCATCGAGTGGTAGTCCGCGATGAAATAAAACGCCTCGCCTTGCTCCTGAAGGCGGACGGCGGGTTCCATCGCGCCGAAATAATTGCCGACGTGGAGTTTGCCGCTGGGTTGGAGACCGGTGAGAATGCGCATGGCGCGGAGCATGGATTCCGGGAACGGAAGCGGTCAAGCGGCTTGGTGAATGCTCGCCGCCAAATAAGGAGTCGCGACATTCTTGTCGCGACTGGGGCGACAGGAATGTCACCACTCCGCCTGCGCCGCCACATTCCAGAACTCCACACTCGCCACTCCGCCGACGCCGCGCTTTCATCCGCCCGCCGATGGCCTCCTCGTTTTCATTCGATTCCCTCAACCAAGCCCAGCGCGAAGCCGTGGGCGCGCTCGACGGTCCGGTCATGCTGCTCGCCGGAGCCGGCACCGGCAAAACCCGCACCGTCACCTGCCGGATCGCCCACATGCTGGAAAAGCGGATCGCCCCCTCCGAGATCCTCGCCGTAACCTTCACCAACAAGGCCGCGAGCGAATTGCGCGAGCGGATCGGCGGCATGGTCTCCAAGAAGGCCGCCACGGACATGACCGTCTGCACCGTCCACTCGCTCTGCGTCCGCATCCTGCGCGGCGGCATCGACAAGCTCGGGTATAAGAAAAATTTCTCCATCTGCTCGCACTCCGACCAGGTCGGCCTGATGAAGCAGCTCCTCGTCCGCAAGGGCGGCTCCGATGTGAAGGTGAAACCGGACGAGGTCCTTACCGCCATTTCCAAGGGCAAGAACAAGGGCATCGATCCCGGCGACCTGGAGGACGACTACTTCGCCATGCTCGGCGTGGCCTATCAGAACGAACTGCGCGCTCAGAACGCCGTGGATTTCGACGACCTGTTATTGCTCGGCGAAAAGGTCCTGCGCGAGCACGCCGATGTCCGCGACATGTTCCGCCAGCGCTTCACCCGCGTGACGGTGGACGAGTTCCAGGACACCAACGCCCTCCAGATGCAGCTTCTCCAGCAGCTCGTCGGCCCGCCGAACCATCACGTCTGCGTCGTCGGCGATGACGACCAGTCGATCTACGGCTGGCGCGGCGCGGAGGTGGCCAACATCCTCCAGTTCGAGAAATTTTTCCCCGACCCGAAAATCATCCGGCTGGAGGAAAACTACCGCTCCACCCACGCCGTCCTCCACACCGCGAACAGCCTGATCAAACACAACGTCGGCCGCCGCGAGAAAATCCTCCGCTCCACCCGCAAGGGCGGCGATCCGGTGCGCGTCGTGGCCATGCCGGGCGACGATCAGGAGGCCGAGTTCATCGCCGAGGAAATCCTGGCCGGAAAAGGCGCCGTCGGTGCCAAGTGGGAGGATTTCGCCATCCTCTTCCGCACCAACGGCCAGAGCCGCAAGCTCGAGCTCGCCCTGCGCGAGCGCAAGATCCCCTACCGCATGGTCGGCGCGCAGAGTTTTTACGACCGCCGCGAAGTCC
>CAYXZE010000116.1:0-894 GCA_964469395.1 uncultured Luteolibacter sp. | reverse complement strand
GCGTCCTCAACGCGCCCAACCGCGGCATCGGCCAATCCACCGCCGTGCTCGCCACCGATTGGAGCCGCGAGCACCACGAATCCGTCTGGCAGGCGCTCTGCGATCCGGAGTTCACCGACCAGTTGGGCGGCAAGGCCGCCAAAGCCGTCCAGGAATTCGTGGCCACCATCGCCGGCGCGAAAAACCGCATCGAGATCGCCAGGGAAAATCCCGCCGACGTGTTAGAATCCCTCATCAAGGAAATCGAATACCAGCCGTGGATCGAGCGCGCCTGCAAGACCGACAACGAGCGCCAGCAGCGCGGCGAGGGCATTTTCAGCGTCATCGACAGCCTCCGCAAGCACACGGAAAAGGGCAAGGGCCTCCAATCCTTCCTCGACCACAGCGCCCTCGCCTCGGAGCGCGAGGACGACGACCTTGAGAAAAAACAAGGAGCCACCCTCATCACGCTCCACGCCTCGAAAGGATTGGAATTCCCCATCGTTTTCCTCGTCGGCCTCGAAGAAGGATTCCTGCCCCACACCCGCAGCATCGCGGAAGGGACCAAGGACGAGGAGCGGCGGCTGTTATACGTCGGCATCACCCGCGCCCAGGACCAGCTCACCATGACCTACTGCGCGACCCGTATCAAATGGGGCCAGGAAACCGGCTGCCAGCCCAGTTCGTTCATCGGCGAGCTCGACGACGAGCACCTCGTCCACACCACCTACGACGACATCCTCGGCGCGGCCCCCAGCACCGACGAGCTGGAAAATTTCTTCGGCGGATTGAAGGGGTTGTTGGACGATACGTGATAAAAAATGCTTAATTGGACTCTCACAAAGTCCAAATCCTGGCCGATTTGGACTTAAATAAAGTCCAAATTTGATTCACTCCCCCCCAAAAAAAATCCCG
>CAYXZE010000115.1:0-7612 GCA_964469395.1 uncultured Luteolibacter sp. | reverse complement strand
TGGTGAAGCGCTCGGACGGTTCCTATGTTTTCCATTTCGTAAACGTGGTGGACGATCTGGAAATGGAGATCACCCACGTCATTCGCGGTGAGGATCATTTGATGAACACGCCGAAGCATTTGCAGCTCATCGAGGCGCTGGGCGGCAAGGCTCCGCAATACGCGCACATCCCGCTGATTTTGAATCCGGATGGCTCGAAGATGTCCAAGCGCGACGCCGGAGCGGCGGTGGGCGATTATCCGCGTCAAGGTTTCCTGCCGGCGGCGGTGGTGAATTTCATCGCACTGTTAGGCTGGAACCCGAAGACCGAGCGCGAGATTTTCACGCTGGCGGAGTTGGCGGAGATTTTCTCGCTGGAGAACGTGAACCGCGCTCCCGGCCGCTTTGATCTGGAGAAATGCAAGTGGGTGAACCAGCAGCATCTGCTAGGCGTGAGCGTGGAGGATTTCGCGACGACAGCGCGGCCGTTCGTGGAGGCGGCGGGGCTGCCGATTCCTGAAAACTACGTGGCGGTGATCGCGGCGGTGAAGGAGAAGGTCCGCTTGTTCGGCGATGTGCCAGCGGCGGTGGATTTCCTGTTGAAGGAGGACTTCGCCTATGACGACGAAGCGGTCGCGAAAGTGCGCGGGAACGCGGCGGCGGGCGGGTTGTTGGCGGCGCTGGCGACGGCGTTCGAGGCGGTTCCGGAATGGTCGGCGGATGCGGCGAAGGCCGCGCTGCACGAGGTGGCGACGGCGGCGGGCGCGAAGCCGGGGCCGCTGATGTTTCCGCTGCGGGTGGCTCTAACCGGTCGCGCGCACGGGCCGGATCTGGGGGATGTGTTGAATTTGCTGGGACGTGAGCGCTGCGTGGCTCGTGTCCGCAAGTTTGTGGCAAAGCTTGAGGAAATCTAACCGCTGATTTCACGCCAATGAAGGAAGTTTACACGCTCGAAGACCTCGCCTCCCGCGACCTGCTGGACGCCGGAACCAACCAACCCGCGCGGCTGGCGGTGATCGGACATCCGATCGCGCATTCGGCATCGCCGAAGATGCATCAGGCGGCGCTGGACGCGCTGGGGATCGATGCGCGTTACATCCGGCTCGACATCGAGCCGGGGCAGGTGGGCGAGGCGTTCCGGCGGATGCGCGCGCTTGGCTTCACGGGCTGCAACGTGACGGTGCCGCACAAGCTGGAAGCGATGGAGCATTGCGAGGCGGACCCGGATGCGCGGGCGCTCGGCGCGGTGAATACGATTGTTTTCAAGGCGGAGGCGACACGGGGTTTCAACACGGACGGACCGGGATTCGCCCGGGCGATTCAAGAGGATTTCGGCGTGGATTTCGCATCGCGGAAAGTGGCGATTGTCGGCGCGGGTGGCGGTGCGGGGCAGGCGATCGCCACGCAGGCCTGTCTGGCCGGGGTGCCGGAACTGATCCTCATCAACCGCACGGCGGAAAAGCTGAAGTCATTGGCGGAACGGCTAGAAGCGTTGTTTCCTGACACCGAGATCACCATGCTCACGTTTGAGGATAGCCTGCTCTTCGAGCATTGCTTGGGTAGCGATCTTATCGTGAACACTTCTTCGGTCGGCTTGAAAGCGGGAGATCCGTCCATCCTGCCGGCGGATTGCCTGAAATCCGGCCATCTCGTTTACGACACGATCTATCAGCCACCGGTGACGCCGTTGCTGGCTTTGGCAAGCCATGAAGGTTGCCGGACGGCGAATGGTCTATCAATGCTCATCCACCAAGGCGCGCTGGCGTTCCAGCATTGGTTTCCCGGGACCGAGCCTTTGCCCATGATGCGGGCGGCGATGAAATGAGATTTCAGAAACCACCTTCGACTCGTGCCGCCAAGTGGCGGCACGGAGTTCACGATTGATCGTGCTCGTCACGAAGACAAGCTGAACACCCGGAAGGATTTGCCGCGTGGAAATCCGCGCCGCCGTGTCCGGTCACTCGTTCTTCTTCGCCAGCACTTCCTTCAGGACGTTCAACAGCACTTCCGCAGAGTAGGGTTTGGGGATGAGCTTCAACATGCCCGCGAGCAGGGCGTCGGTGGCCAGGCTCTTGGTGGCGATGCCGCTGGCTCCGATGATCGGCACGTCGGGATTCAGGCGTTTCAGCACCTTGATCAGGGAGGGGCCGTCCATGATCGGCATCATCATGTCGGTTAGAACGACTTTGATCGTATTCCGATGTTCGGCATAAATGGAAACCGCCTCGGCGCCGTTGTTGGCGACCAGGGTTTTGTAGCCGAAGGCTTCGAGAGTCTGGCGGGTGATCTGGCGGATCGACGCCTCGTCATCGACCACCAGGATGGTTTCCCCGTTGCCACGGGGCAGAATCAGCTCGTGTTCCTCGGAGAACTCGGAAACCGCCTCCTCGTCGGCCGGCAGGTAGATGCTGAAGCAGGAACCGCTTCCCACCTCGCTGCGGACCTGGATGAATCCGCCGTGGCCTTTCACGATCGCAAGGGCGGTGGAAAGTCCCAGACCGGTCCCCTTGCCCACTTCCTTGGTGGTGAAAAAGGGATCGAAAATGCTGTCCACGAGTCCCTTCGTCATGCCGGTGCCGTTGTCTTCGACATCGATGCGGACATGTTGTCCGACATGGGCTCCGAGCGTCATCGCCGCGTAATGGCTGTCGATCATGGTGTTGGACGCGCGGATGGTGATCCGTCCTCCGCCGGGCATGGCGTCGCGGGCGTTGATGCAGAGGTTGAGAAGCACCTGATGGAGCTGGGTCGGGTCGGCTTCCAGCGGCCAGAGGTCCGGATCCAGAGAGGCCTCGACCTGAATGTTTTTCGGAAATGTATCCCCGGCGATTTTCACCATATCGTGGATCAACTGGTTGATCTGGACCTTGGTGCGGTGCCCTTCCATGCCACTGGCGAATGAGAGCACCTGGTTGACCATGTCCGCTCCGCGGCGGGCGCTGGCGCCGATCATGGAGAGGATTTCCAACTCGCGGGGCGAGGTGATGGTTTTCTTGAGCAAGTCGATCGACATCATGATCGGTGCCAGCACGTTGTTGAGGTCGTGCGCGATGCCGCCGGCGAGGGTGCCGATGCTGTCGATCCGCTGGGCGCGGAGGAATTGCTGTTCCAGGCTCTTACGCGCGGTGATGTCGGTATTGATGGCCAGGATGGATTTCGGTTCCCCATGCTCGTCGCGCACCAGCGTCCAGTGGCCCTCCACGGTTAGAGTCCTGCCGTCCCGGGTCTGCTGTTCGATTTCACCGATCCACTCGCCCGAGTCCAGGGTTTGCCGCGTGGCGGCGATGAAATTCGAGGCGTCCCGGTAGAGCAGTTCTTCCGCCGAGGCTCCGAGCGCATCTTCCTCGGACCAGCCATAGAGCCGTTCCGCGCTGCGATTCCAGTAAATCACGCGGTGCTCCAGATCCCGCACGACGATGGCATCCCGCGCCTTGTCCAGCAAGGTCGCGTGCTCGCGGAGCTTTTCCTCCACCTGCCTGCGCTCGGTGACGTCCGCCGCGATGCCGACCATGCGATAGACCTCGCCCTGCTCGTTTCTAACGGGATAGCCGCGGTCGTGAATCCAGCGGATCTCACCGTCCGGCCTAACAATCCGGTAAGTCTCATCGTGACTCCCGCGCTCGCCATCCGGGACGGCACGGTCCATGCGGGCCTTGTCATCGGGGTGAACGGACTCCCGCCAGCTCCGCGGCGACTGATAGAGACTCTCGCAGGAGCGGCCCATGACCGTTTCATAAGAGGGGCTGACGTAAAGGATCTCGTGAGAGAACGGATCGCTGACCCAAAAGACCTCGGTAATGTTTTCCGCAAGTTCCCGGAAACGTTGCTCGCTTTCCCTGAGCGTTTCCTCGGCCCGTCGCTGCTCGGTGATGTCGTGCGCGTTGCCGATGACTTTCATGGGCCGTCCGCTTTGCTCGTCGCAGAAAATCTGCCCGGTCACATCCAGAATGCGCTCTTCCCCATCGGGCCGGATGATCCGCTCGATGACCGAATACAAGCGCCGCTCGCGGATTGCCTCATGGAACGCCTGCTCGACTTTTTTCCGGTCATCGGGATGGATGAGCCGGGACATGGATTCATTGCTGATTCCGGCATCCCCCG
The DNA here is from genome assembly GCA_964469395.1 of uncultured Luteolibacter sp. Taxonomy (GTDB): domain Bacteria; phylum Verrucomicrobiota; class Verrucomicrobiia; order Verrucomicrobiales; family Akkermansiaceae; genus Luteolibacter. The sequence goes on along the minus strand of CAYXZE010000115.1, from coordinate 3,532 downwards.
GTTCGAGGCCGATGATGCGGTGCATCTCATCGGACAGGCGCACGACATTGACCTGGGCCGAGAGATTGTCTGGATCGACCAGTTCCAGCTCCCAACTGCCGAAATGTCCCATGCGCTGGGCCGCGGCCATGGTTTTCTCGCTGGCCCGCAGCGCGGACTCCGCCTGCAGGCGGCGCTGTTCTTTGTCCAGAGTCTCGATGGCGAAGGAGACGTCTTCCGCCACGGAAACCAGCAGTTCGATTTCATCCACTTGGAAATAGCCTTCTTCCGCGGCGAACAGAACGAGCACCCCGAACATCCGCCCGTCGTGCCTGATCGGAAACGCCGCGACGGAGCGGCAGTCGCAGCGCGCGGCGGACTCCCGCCAGGGAGCCAGCCGCGCGTCGTTGAGAAGATCGTTCCCCACCTCGGGAGCACCGCTGGATAAAACGCCTCCGATCAACTTGCGGCTCAGCTCACCGGCGGAACCGGGCACCGCGCCAGCGGAAAAACAGCCATCCGCATTTCCGGCTCGCGCGATCAGGCACGGTTCCTCCGCCCCGGCATCCCAACGGAAAATCCCGGCGGAGCGAAACAACCCGTCCTCCACCGCGATGCGGCAGACCCCATCGACAAGCTGCTGGAGCTGGGTTTCCCGCATGATCATTTCATGGGTGCCGCCGAGCACCAGATAGAGCCGGTTGAGCCGCGCGAGTTTCTCTTCCGCCTGCATGCGGCCGACGATGTTGCCTTTCAGCTCCTGACAATCGCGCCGCGACTGGATCCGGTTCATGACCTGTTGGCCGAGCACCCGCAGGGCGAATTGCTGGTGTTCCGTCAATTCACGCGGCATGTGATCCATCACGCACAAAGTCCCGAGCACCGAGTCCCCGTCGGCGACCAGCGGAACCCCTGCGTAAAAGCGGATCCCGGGCTCCTTGTTGACCAGCGGATTGTCGGAGAAACGCTCGTCCAACAACGCATCCGGCACATACAAAATCTCGTTTCCGGCCAGTGAGTGGGCGCAAAACGCCATCTCGCGCGGGGTTTGATCGAACGGCATGCCGACCTTGGACAGGAACCACTGTCTCGACTCATCAAGAATGGCGATCAGCGCGATCGGCGTTTCGCAAATCTCCGCGGCGAGGGCGGTGATGTCATCCAGCCCCGGGTCCGCGACGGTATCCAGGACGTCATAATTACGCAATACATCCAATCTAGCAGACTCGTTTGAGCAGAGAGGCGCAATCATTTTCCGGGGGGGGGATGGGGTTTTCACCGCTTTCCGGGGGAAACGGAAAAACAAGATAACCCACCAAACGGGGTGGCGGCAAACAAAAAGCAGCGCCCGCCTCCCGGCCTCCGGAGCATGACCGGTCCGGGGCCGATGCGTCAGAATCAGCCGAAGATTTTCAGCCGCAAAAAGGCGAAAAAAGGGCGCGAAAAACCGATTCGATCACCCGATTCAATGCCAAGTCTGGATTTTCAGGCTGCGGTTTGAGGCGCTCGTGATTCCATCTTGAGGCAAAGACCCCGGTCATTTCCATTTTTGCGTATTTTTTCATCCTTTTTGCGGCTGAAAATCTTCACCTGATTTGGATGCGGCGACCCTGATGACCAAGCTTGCCGCCGATTTGAAATCCGGCCATTCTGCAAATCATGATTCGCGCGCTTGCATTTCTCCTGGCCCTCGGCGTTTCCGGCCGGGTTACCGCCCAATCCTACACACCGGTGAACGAACGCCCGCCCGCGCTCGCCCGCGAATTCCGCGGCGCGTGGATCGCCACCATTTACAACCTCGACTGGCCCAGCTCGCCCGGCCTCGGCGCGGACAGACAACAGGCCGAAATGCGCGGCATCCTCGACAAGGTCGCCGCCCTGAAAATGAACGCCGTCATCTTCCAGGTCCGCCCGCAATGCGACGCCGTTTACGCCTCGCCCCACGAACCCTGGTGCTCCAGCCTCACCGGCACCATGGGCCGCTCGCCCGGCTACGATCCGCTCGCCTACTGCATCCAGCAGGCCCACGCCCGGGGCATCGAGGTCCACGCCTGGTTCAACCCGTTCCGCGCCCTTTCCAATAACTCCCAACAGGTCGCCGGCAACCACGTCACCCGCACCGCGCCTCAGATCACGAAAAAATTCGGCTCCATGACCTGGTGCGATCCCGCCAGCGAGGCCACCCGTTCCCGCGCGCTCAACGTCATCCTCGACGTGGTGAAACGCTACGATATCGATGGCGTCCACCTCGACGACTATTTCTATCCCTACCCCAACGGCAGCCTTCGCTTCCCCGACGGTAAAAGCCCCGCCGAGCGCCGCGGCTATGTCGATAACTTCGTCAGCAACCTTTACAGCTCCGTCAAGCGCCAGAAATCCTGGGTCCGCGTCGGCATCAGCCCCTTCGGCATCTGGCGGCCCGGCGTGCCAACCGGCATCGAGGCCGGAATCGACAGCTTCGAACAACTCTCCGGCGATTCCCGGAAATGGCTCAAAAACGGCTGGGTCGATTACCTCGCCCCGCAACTCTACTGGCCGGATGCGCCGCAAAAACAAAGTTTCTCCACCCTCCTCAACTGGTGGCGGCAGCAAGGCTCGCGCCCCGTCTGGCCCGGCATCGCCACCGAGCGGATCGGCGGCTCGCAGGACCGCCGCCCGGCATCGGAAATCACCAACCAGATCGACCTCAGCCGCAGGATCGGCAAAAACTGGAACGGCCACATCCACTGGAGCGTGAAAAGTCTCGTGAAAAACCAAGGCGGCATCGCCACCAAACTCGCCGGCACCTACACCCAGCCCGCCGCCGTCCCGCCCATGCCGTGGCTGAACAGCAATGTCCCCGCGGCCCCCGGCGTCAGCGCCTCGCCCCAAGGAAATGACACCTTTGTCCGCTGGACCGCTGGCGGCGGCATTTCCAAGATCGCCGTCCAGGCCAAGATCGACGGCACCTGGCGCACCGTGAAAATCGCCCCGAGCGCCTCCCGCGGCATCACCATCCCGCGCGCCCAGACCATCGCCGTGACCGCCTTCGACCGCTTTGGCAACGCCAGCGCGCCCAAAGTGCTTGGCCTCAACTGATTCCCCATGTCCGAGCTCAATCCCTACGCTCCGCCCGCCGCGCCTCTCGATCTCCTCGATCGCGCCGCCCTCTGCGAACTCGTCCGGGCTTGGGAAAAACTCCGCCTGCTTTACAACGGCATCGTGCTGCTCCCCGGCATCGGCATCCTCGTCGTCTGGAACATCCACCAGCACACGCAGCAACCCGTCGCCATCATGAGCGGCTTGTTCATCGGCTTCTGCGCCAATATCGCCTTCTTCCTCGGTCCGCTGACCGAGATCTACCTGCGGGGCTTCTTCCGCTATGGCGCGCCATTGGGAAAAGAGCGCTGGCTGATCTTCGGCACCGGAATGGTCGTGTCGGTGGTCGTGTTGCTGATGTTCGGCCTGATGCCGGAGTTTTCGCTCAACCCGTTCCAAATGATTGATCCCCGGACATTCCTGAATTGAAGACTTGAAGACTAGTCGATTTCAGATAACCTTCCCACGATGCTTG
>CAYXZE010000114.1:3942-7650 GCA_964469395.1 uncultured Luteolibacter sp. | reverse complement strand
CCATCGAATACATCGATGCCGACGAGCTCGTGGAAGCCACCCCGCTCAACATCCGTCTCCGCAAGCGCATCCTCGACGCGAACGCCCGCAAGCGCGCCGCCAAGGGCCCCAATGTCGAAGACCGCAGCGGCCGCTAATCCGTGGCGGCGGTTTCCAACCGCCATGCCACCCCCCGCTTCAAAAGCCTCTCGTGAAAACGAGAGGCTTTTTTCCTTCGCTCTTCACTCTTGATCTTGAAAGGCTGCGGCAGTCTGATCGGGCACCCGAGATCTTCACCATGAGAGAAACCATTTTCGCCAAAATCGAGGCCGCCACCGCCGCTCTCAAGAAGAAAGCCGCCTATCCGCAATACGACATGGCGCTCGTCCACTCCGCGCCGAAGCTCGAAGGGGCAGACCTGTGGGAAATTTTCTCCCGCAACTTCTCCGCAGTGAACGGCAAGCCGATGGATTCCATCAGCCAGTTGGTCGATTTCCTCAAGGCGAACCACCAGCTCCACGGCTACTGCGATCCCGCGCTTTATGACGCGATCGGCTCCAACCTCGCCGCCGCCGGCCTGACCGTGGAAACCGAATACCACCGCGATCGCTACGAGGACTATCAGTTCGGCATCACCCGCGCCACCGGTGCCATCGCCGAGTCCGGCACCGTCATTCTCGACGACGAGCGCACCTCGCACCGGCTCGCCGCGCTCTCGCCGTGGGTCCACGTCGCGGTGGTCGGGCGGGCGGAAATCCACCGCACCATTCCCGACGCCATCGCCGCGTTTGGCGATAGCCCGAACATCGTCTGGTGCACCGGTCCGTCCAAGACCGCCGACGTCGAGGGCATCCTCATCGAGGGCGTCCACGGCCCCGGCGAGCAGATCGCGCTGTGCTTGTAACGCGATCGCGTAGGAGCCGGAAGCTTGGCAAAACAAAGCCCGGTTGATATTCATCCTCCCTTGATATCCCCCGTCCACTCCTCAAAAACACTAATCATCCTCGCGCTGGCCTGCCTCGCCTGGATCGTAGCCATTTCCATGGCGGTCGTGTATTTCATGGGCACGGCGGTTTCGACCGGCTGGATCGTTGGCGGCGTCCTCCTGCTCGCCTTGGTGGTCTGGATCGTGGTGATGCTCCGGGAAGTCCGGAATGCCATCGAAATGCCGACATCCGACGATGACGACACCATGGATGCGCCGGACCCATCCGCACTTGTCCGGTCCCGTTCCGAAATCACGGACAGCCGGAAAATGACGCCGGAGCGCGGTCAGAAATCGCGCACCCGCAAACGCCGTTCGGACGGAGCGAGGCTGCCCGGCTTCATCGCGTGATAAAATTTTCCGCCCGGACGTTTGACATCCCCGCCCGGGCTGAAACATTCGTCCGCATGTACGAGGCAAGCGGCAAAATCAAAATGATCGGTGACGTGCAGGCGTTCGCCAGCGGATTCACCAAACGCGAGTTCGTGGTCACCACCGCGCACGACAAGTTCCCGCAGGACATCAAGTTCGACGTGGTGAAAGACAAGTGCGCGATGCTCGACTCCTTCAAACCCGGAGACGAAGTGCAGGTAAACTTCGACATCCGCGGCCGGGAATACAACGGCCGCTACTTCGTGGATCTCTCCTGCTGGAAACTCCAGAGCGCTTCGGGCGGCTCTCCGCAACCGGCCCGCAGCCAGCCGGCGGCAGTCGCCAACGAGCCCGCGATGAGCGACCTCCGCAACGACGACGATTTCGACGACGACCCGCCATTCTGAGAGGCTGCCTGCAAAACAAGGAGGGGCGATATCCGATCGCCCGTCCATGAGATGCCAATGGAAAGCGCCTTGCTCGACTCATTGGCATTTCCATGGGCACGGCGGACAGACTCCGCCGCTCCTTGGAGCGGGCGACGACGATGCCGCATCAAGGAGGGGCGATATCCGATCGCCCCGTCCATGAGATGCCAATGGAAAGCGTGTAGCCCGGCTCATAGGCTTTCCATGGGCACGGCGGACAGACTCCGCCGCTCCTTGGCGCTTCACGCGATCCACAGCGCTCCGGAAACCATCACGACCAGCAGGAGCACCGCCAGCGCCCACCAATACCATTTGAGCCCGAGCGCCCGGTGGGGAGCCTTGCCGAATTCGCGGGCGATGAAATCCTCGTAATCGAAATCCCCGTCGGGCAAATCAAGGCCGTCTTGAGCCGAGATCTGCTCCCAAGGTTTTTTCGCCGGTTTTTTAACTTTCTTCGCGCACCCCGGGCACGGCTTGCCAACCCGGACCTCACCGCCGCAAAACGGGCAAACGTAGCTCATCACCTCGGTCATCGCGCCTGACTGAAATGAGTCGGACCGCGAATCACTGCAAGCCTGAAGAATCGCTTGGCAAGAACGTGGCTGGCGGCGAATGTCGGCGCGGGATGGGACTGAGTCTTTCTGAATTGCGCGACGGGCTGCCAGCGGGCGGATTGTTTGGCGGTGGCGCGTGGCGATGGTCGCCCGAGCCTTTCAAACTAAGCCCGGCGGAAGCCCGCCAAATGATGACGCTCGGCCACCCGCTGGCCCGGTTCCAACAAGCGTGCGACGGACTCTATCGGCGGAGCGCTTCGGGAAAACTGCCGCAATGGCTGGCGGAATTGCTGGACGAGGGGAAACCGGAGTGGCTGGCACGCCAGCAGTGGGAAACCTCCACGGCGGCGCAATTCCCGCGCGTCATCCGCCCGGATTTGATTCTCACCGAGTCCGGATTTTCCATGACCGAGCTGGACAGCGTGCCCGGCGGCATCGGCGTGACGGCGTGGCTCTCGCAGGTTTATTCCAAAGCGGGCTTCGACGTGCTCGGCGGGCCGGATGGAATGTTCGACGGTTTCCGCTCGCTCATGCCGGAGGGCGGCGCGGTGCTGGTTTCCGAGGAGTCGGCGGATTACCGGCCGGAAATGGAGTGGCTCACCCGCGAACTGGGCGCGGCGTGGCAGGTGGCGGCGGCGGAAGAATACGAACCCAACGGCCAGGCGCTCTATCGGTTTTTCGAACTCTTCGACTGGGAGGCGATCTCCTCCGTGCGACGGCTTGCGGAAGGAGCCGCGACCGGAGAAATCCAGATCACGCCCCCCTTCAAACCGCACCTTGAGGACAAGCTCTGGCTCGCCCTGCTGTGGTCACCCGCCTTGAAGAAAGTCTGGGAAAAAACCCTGCGCGGCAGCCATTTGAAACGCCTCCGCGAGTTGGTGCCGTTCGGCTGGGTGCTCGATCCCGCACCGCTGCCGCCTCACGCCGCCTTGCCGCGGATCGACGCGCATTCGTGGGAGGAAGTCGCGAATTTCAGCCAGCGGGAACGCAAGCTCGTGCTCAAAGTCAGCGGCTTCCACGAAACCGCATGGGGTTCGCGCGGAGTTTTCATCGGCCACGACATGCCCGCCGCGGAATGGTCGGAACGCCTGCACGCCGCGCTGGATCAGTCCTCCGAACAACCCTGGATCCTCCAGGAATTCCGCGAGGGCCGCAGAGTGGAACATCCGGTGTTCCGCGACGACGGCTCCATCGAAATGATGCAGGGCCGGGTGCGGTTGTGCCCCTATTTTTTCACCGATGCCGCGGGCGAGACGAAATTCGGCGGCTGCCTGGCCACCATCGTCCCGGCGGACAAAAAGAAAATCCACGGCATGAGCGACGGCGTGCTGGTCCCGTGCGTGATCGGGTAAAATATGGAGAAGGGGCTTCCAGCCCCTTGGCGAAGAGG
>CAYXZE010000114.1:0-3842 GCA_964469395.1 uncultured Luteolibacter sp. | reverse complement strand
AGGGCCGGGACGGCCCTTCTCCCTATTTTCTGCCGCTGTCAGTTGCCCCAATCTCAAGAGGCGGGATCTTTTCAAGCCGTGAAAACCCCGGCGGCTAACAGCCCGCCGATCACCACTCCCAGCGCGATCCGATACCAGCCGAAGACCGACAGTCCGTGGCTTTGCAGGTAGGAGACCAGCCATTTCACAGCCACCGCCGCGGATACCGCCGCGGCCACCAGGCCGACCACGAGTGCCAGCGGAGAATACGTGTCTGTCAGCAGTTTCACCCCGCCGAACCACACGTCGTAGGACGCGTCCAGGCCCTCCACTTTCCAAACCGCCTTCTTCGCCGTCGCCGCTGTCAGCGTCAGCACGCCGAGCAGGAACGAATACTCCACCGCCGCGCGGATCGAGAGGCCCACGACCAACCCGCCGACGATGGTCATCAGGCTGCGGCTCGTTCCCGGCCACATCGCCACGCATTGCAGCAGGCCGATGACCAGCGCCATCTTCCAGGTCATTTCAAGCAACTCCCTGCCGTTGTCCGCCGCCGGATTGCGTTTCCGCCACCAGGCGGTCGCCAGGATCATCACCCCGCCAACCACCCAGGCGAAGATCACCGGCCACATGCCGAACAGTTTTTCCTCGATCTTGTCATTGAAAACCAAGCCGATCACCGCTGCGGGTAAAAATCCGGCCAGCAGCATCATGGCGAGCTTCAGCCCTTCTCTGTCCCGGCCGAGCACGCCGCGGAACATTTGCAGCACCCGCTTGAGGTAAAGTCCGAGCACCGCGAGGATCGCGCCGCCCTGAATGCAGATCGCAAACGTATCCGCCGCCGCCTTTTCCGTCGCGGTCGCGGTGCCGATCCCCATCAAGTGTTGGGCGACGAGCAAATGGCCGGTCGAACTGATCGGGAGGTATTCGGTGATCCCTTCGATCACGCCGAGGATGAATGCTTGCCAAGGTTCCATGGTGAAATTTCCGCAAAGCTGGGTAAGGGATACCCGTGGGGCAAGGCATTTGCGGTTGATTCGGAGGACCGGGTGGCGGATGGTCCCGCCCGGATGTCCAAGCAATCATGAAAGTCCACTACCTGAGAATGGTCCGGCGGGCGTTTCGCGCCTTGCGCCATAAAAAACTCCGCCACCGCCCGTGGTGGCAGAAGCTCTCCAAGCCCCTGTTCCACCGCAGTTTGTGGATGCCGTGCAGGGACACGGTGGCCTCAGGCCTCGCCATCGGGTTGTTTTTCTCGATGGTTCCTTTCATCCCGCAGTCGATTTTCGCGGCGGTTCTCGCCATGCGGGTCAGGGGAAATGTTCCCTTCGCCATCGCCGCCTGCTTCATCAGCAACCCGGTCACCAACGGGCCATTCTGGCTGGCCCAAATTTGGCTGGGGCAGTGGTTCATCAATTTCTTTTCACTGCACATACCTCATTTCGTGGCGAAGGTTTCGATCGACCTGCCCGGCGTCGGCGTTGCGTCTTTGAGCAACTTTATCGTCGGCTTCATCACCTTGGGCACCCTCATGGCGCTTTGCGCCTACCCGCTCGTCCATTTGTTCTCGCTGATCCTGCCGCATCACCTGCCGGTCCGGAAGCGGGGCGTCAAGGCGGTGGAGGAAGTTTCGGAAGCCTGAGCCGTTAGCTGTTGCGAAAAGGGCAGGCGCGTCCCGCCGGGGCGGATCATCCGAGATTGCCTGAGTTCAAGCTTCAGCTTGCCATTCGGAATGGCACGCTGAAGCGCAAATTTAGACAACCGAGTTGACGAACGACTCTATTTCCCCGCCGCGATCAAATCTGTCAGGTGTCCGCCGTGTGCGGTCACCCATTTGCCCTTTTTGACCACCTTGGTGAAGCCGAGGCCGCTGCCGGCGGCGGCTTTGAAGACTTCCCAGGCCTGCGTCGCGAGGATGCCGGAAACGATCAGGTCGCCGCCGGGCGCGAGGGATTTGGCGATCACCGGCCAGGCTTCGATCAGGATGGTGGAAAATAGGTTGGCCATGACCACGTCGTAGCCTTTCTTGCGCGGCTTCCATTTCAGGACGTCCTGTTCCTTCATCTGGATGTCGGGAGTGCCGTTGCGCTCGATGTTGCGGACACCCACGGCCACGGCGAAGGGATCGAAATCACAGGCGTAAATCTCGCCCGCGCCGAGCTTCTTGGCGGCGATGGCGAGCACGCCGGTGCCGGTGCCGAGATCCGCGACGGTCCAGTCCGTGCCTTTTCGCGCGCGGGCGACGTCCACCAACAGACGCAGGCAGGTCGAGGTGGTGGCGTGATCGCCGGTGCCGAAGGCCATTTCCGGCGGGATGCAGATGATCTCGCGCTTGGGGTTGTCCTTCTTGAGGGCGGCGAGTTCCTTGGGCCGCTTTTCCGCGGTGAGCACGAACACATCGCGCACCTTGACCGGGCGGGGCGGAGCGACGGGCTTGTCCCAATCCGCCCGGGCCATTTTCCGCACGCTGCCGCCGAAGCGGGCGACGATGGCGTCCGCTTCCTGTTGCGTGTTACAGAACAGGCGGACGCGGATGGAAGTGCCGCCCTTGATCAGCTCGATGACCAGATTCGGGTTCCCGGCGAACCGTTCTTCCCAAGCGTCCATCCACTTCGCGGCGGAGAGTTTTGACCAAACGAACATGGAGATTATTTAAGTGAAAGGTGAACGCCGGCAAGGGCGCTGTGGAGCGCGGCGGATTCTTCGGGAGTGAAGGTACTGCCCCTGCGGATTTTGCTGTGGAGCGTCTGTGCGGAGATTCCCGCCCTGCTCGCGAGGGTGGAGATTTTCAACAGCGCGGACGCCTTGCGCAGATCCTCCGCGCTGAGGGCCTCCGGGACGGGTCTGCCTGTTTCCAAGTTCGATTCGGTCGCCATCTGGATGACGATGGCTAGTTCCGCCACCGCCTTTTCGGGGCTTTCCGCCAATGCGGATAACCGGGGCCATGCGGCAGTGGTGGCGACCCATTCACCATCCTCTTGGCTCCAGTGGGTATTGATCGGGTAATGATGTTGCGGGGGTGTTTTCATGATCTCAAAGGTGGTGGTGTTCAATTTCCTCTTTCAACTGCTTCATTTGATACGCTTTCGCCTGCCCGTTTTTCTGTTGGAAATTCAAAGACCCGACTTCTGTCCGGGAATGTCTGAGGATTTGATGACTGCCGTTGGTTCGGGTGAGGATCCATCCGCAGTGTTTCGCCAGTAGCATCGCATCCGAATAGCTCCAATTGTTGAAATTTCCCTGAAGGAGATTGGCTTTGAGTTTGTCCGCCTTCATGTCGCGAAGGAATCTTGAATAAAATAGTATGCGTCGCGAGAACTTTCCGCATATTTTTTGATCTCATGACAACCCTCAAAATCATCAAAACCCGCAAGGAGCACCACGCCGCGCTTGCGGAATTGAAACGGCTCATTGTCTCCGATCCCGCTCCGGGTTCCGAAGATGCGGAGAAAATCGGAGTGCTGGCGCTGATCGTGGAGTCTTACGAGAAGAAGCATTTCCCGCTTCCCGATCCCGATCCCGTGGAGGCGATTCTCTTCCGCATGGAGCAACAAGGGCTGACCCGTTCCGATCTCGTTCCCTTGCTCGGTTCGAGAAGCAAGGTTTCCGAGGTGCTGGCGAGAAAACGCTCATTGAGCCTCTCGATGATCCGCGCTCTTCATCAAGCCCTCGGCATTCCGGCTGAAGTCCTCGTCAGGGAGTATTCCGCGTAGCGAAATGCTCAAGCGATGGTCCGGCAAATCCTGCCTTCGCCTTCGCCATGGGAAAAAGTTACACCCTTTTACCCCCAAAAACCCCCATTTTTGAACGCCTCGCCACTCTCGCCCCAACAAAAAACCCGCTGAAGCTCAGCGGGTTAAGGA
>CAYXZE010000113.1:1795-7726 GCA_964469395.1 uncultured Luteolibacter sp. | reverse complement strand
CGGCGATCAACGGATCGGGGTCCGCGGCTGCCCGCTCCAAGGCGGGGAGATCCTCAAGGGTGCCGGTATTTCCCAACGCCACGCAGACATTCCTCAGAAAGCGCGGTCGTTTGATCCGTTTGATCGGCGACTTCGCGAAGAGCGCGCGGAAACCGTCGTCGTCGAGCTCGAGGAAATCCCGCAGCTGTTTTTCAAAAACCGTGGCCCGCGCGTGGAAGGTCATTTCCCGCGATTCCACGGCGAAGCGGTTCCACGGGCACGCATCGAGGCAATCGTCGCAGCCATAAATCCGGTCGCCCATCGCGATGCGGAACTCCTCGGGGATCGCCCCCTTGTGCTCGATCGTCAGATAGGAAACGCAGCGCCGCGCGTCCACCCGCCGCGGCGCGGTGATGGCCTGGGTGGGGCAGGCGGTCATGCAGGCGGTGCATTTCCCGCAATGGTCGCCGAAGGGTGCGTCGGGTGTTAGATCGAGCGTCGTCAGCAGCTCCGCGAGGAAAAACCACGCGCCCAGGTGGCGGTGGATCTGCACGGTGGATTTCCCGTTCCAGCCGATCCCCGCATCGCTCGCGAAGTCCCGCTCCAGCACCGGGCCGGTATCGACGTAAAACCGCTGGGTGCCGCCGAGCGTTTGGAGTTTTCCGTCAAATTCCCGCAGCCGCTTCTCGATCAAATCATGGTAATCCTCGTTCCACGAATAGCGGGCGATGCGGTAGCCGCCCTCATGCCCCTCGGGAAACGGGCTACGGCCCGGATAGTAGTTCAGCGCCAGGCAGATGACCGACTTGCAGCCGGCCAAAACCTCCCGCGGATCACACCGCCGCTCCGGCGTGCGTTCCAGCCAGCCCATTTCGCCATGCTTGCCTTCCGCGATCCACTCCCGGAACAAATCCGCATGCCCGGCCTCCTTGGCCGCCGCGATCCGGCAGTCATCGAAACCCAGTTCCGCCGCCCATGTTTTGATTTGGCCGATCATCTTAATTCCAAGAAAAGTTTGTAGCGGCGCTCTGTGAGCGTCGATGCCCATGTGTAGCGGCGCTCTGTGAGCGTCGATGCCCATGAAAAGCGCCAAAGGCACATCCTCATTCGCGCCGACGGTCGCAGACCGCCGCTACAAGTCAAAGATGTCCCGTGAAAAAGTAACGCGCGCTTTCCAGAATACCGGTCGCCAGCTCGCCGCAATCCAGCCCGGCCGTTTCCACCTTGAGATGCGCGGTTTCCGCGTAAAGCGGCTTGCGGATGGTTAGGAGCGCCTCGATCCGCGCGGTGGGATCCTCGGTGTGCAGGAGCGGGCGGTCGCGGTTTTTCGAAGTCCGCTCCACAATCACCGCCGTTGGCGCGTGCAGCCAGACGACGTAGCCGAGATGCCGCAACAGTTCCCGGTTCGCCTCCCGGCCCACCACGCCGCCGCCCGTGGAAATGATCCGGCGCGGCGCGGCGGGATCGTTGAGTTCCTCCAGCAACTGGCTTTCCAAATCGCGGAACACCTCCTCGCCCTCGTCCGCGAAGATCGCGGTGATCGGCTTGCCCGCGCGCTGCTCGATCACATGGTCCATGTCCACCAGCGGATAGCCTAACCGATGATGGAGCTCGCGCCCGACCGTTGATTTCCCACTACCCATGAAGCCGATGAGAACAATGTTCTTCGGCGGGGTTTGCGATTCGTTCATGGCCCTACCCTAGGTCCGGCGAGGCGCGGGGGAAAACCGTAAAAAGCCAGCGGCGGGATTTTGGTAGGGAGCGCGGGACTTCGGCCCGCGAAGCCGATGCGGGGAGAAAGGGTGTGCGAAGCTCTGTTCTTTCGCCATTCGTCGGCAGGTGGGCCGGAGTCCCACCCTCCATAAGCACAATTTCAGAAATTCAAGATTCGCCAGCCACCGCCAGTTCTGCCAAAATCCGCGCGTGCCCGAGACCCGAATTCTCCAAGTTGACGATGAAGAAATGAAAGACGCCGTCACCGAGGCTGCCGCCTTGCTGCGTGACGGTGAAATCGTCGCCCTGCCCACCGAGACCGTTTACGGTCTGGCGGCGGACGCGTTCAACCCCGCGGCGGTGGCCAAGGTGTTCGCCGTCAAGGAGCGTCCGTCGTTCGATCCGCTCATCGTCCACATCGCCTCGCGCGGGGACTTGAAAAACGTGGCGATCGTGCCGGATGACATCGCGGAAACCGTGAACAAGCTGACCGCCGCCTTCTGGCCCGGGCCGCTCACGCTGATTTTACCCAAACACCCCGACGTGCCGGATCTGGTCACCAGCGGGCTGCCCACCGTCGCCGTCCGCCAGAGCGCACATCCGGCATTCCGGGCGGTGAACAAGGAACTCGGCCGCCCGATCGCCGCGCCCAGCGCCAACCGCTTCGGCCGCATTTCCCCGACCTCCGCCTCCGCCGTGATGAAGGAACTCGGCGGCCGCATCCCGCTCATCATCGATGCCGGAGCCTGCGCCGAGGGCGTGGAAAGCACCATCATTTCCATCGAACCGCGCGATGGGAAAAAACCGATTTTCCGCCTGCACCGCGCCGGCCCGATCACCAAGGAGCAACTCCAGGAATTCGGCAGGGTCGAAAAAATCCGCGCGATCAAGGCGGACGCCCCGCAAGCCCCCGGTCAGCTCGCCAGCCACTACGCCCCGCTCACCCCGTTGATCCTGCTGGAAAATCCCGCCGATTTCGTGCCCGAGGAAGGCAAGGAATACGGACTCCTCAGTTACACCGGCGAGGACGACAGCCCTTATGTCACGCTCCACGACTGGGAAGTCGTGGAATCGCTCAGCCCCGGCAGCGGCAAGCTCGCGGAAGCGGCGATCCGCCTGTTTTTCGTGATGCGCCTGCTGGACGAGGCCGGGCTCGATGCGATCATCGTCGAACCGGTCAGCGAAACCGGCCTGGGCGTGGCCATCATGGACCGCCTCCGCCGGGCGTCGGTCAACGGGGGCTAGGCGCAATGCCTGGGTTTGGCAACGAGCGGCCCGCCCTTGGACTGCGGCAGCCTGCTGCGGCGGCGTGATGGATTGACGATTGAGGATTGATGATTTTCGAATTTTGATTTGGAAGAGACCGAGTCTGGCGGAAACCGCAGATCAAAAATCCACAATCCTCAATGATCCTCCCGAGGAAATTTGGGTGAACAGGGTAGCTGTGATTCGAATCGGTTTTTTGCGCCATTTTTTCGCCTTTTTGCGGCTAAGAAATTCATTTCAATGCCTTTAGGGTTAGCGCGAAAGCGAACTTCTCACAAGTCATCTGTTTCCTTCCCGTTGGTCTAACCGACGGAAGTTCCTGCCGGGAATCCGTTTTTCAGGTCCTTTCCCTCCAGCTCTCGCGCAGCTCGGATTGCAATTGCAGGTGCGCGTAATGCAGCCGCGAACGAATGGTGCCTTCCGAGGTGTCGAGCATCCTCGCGATTTCCGCATGGGGCATGCCCTGAATGTCGAACAATGTCACCACCAGGCGGTGGGCGTCCGACAATTTTGCCAGCGCCTCGCTCAGTTGGCTTTGGAGTTCGTGGAGATTGGTCTGCTGCTCGGGATTCGCCTCGTGAGTGGTGTCGATCAGCGCCGGATCATGTTGCAGGGACGAGTCCATGTCGCTCAGGCTCGGCCCGCGGCGGCGTTTGCGTTTTTTGAGGAAATTGAGCGTCAGGTTGACCGCGATCTGGTGAATCCATGTGTAAAAAGTCGAGTTCCCGCGGAACTGGTCCAGCCCCTGATAGGCGCGGGCGAAAATTTCCTGCACCAAATCGTGCGAGTCCTCCGCGTGGGAAGTCATGTGATAAACCAAGCCATACAGCTTGTCTCCGTATTTGAGAATCAATGCGTCAAAGGCGCGCGTCTCCCCTTGTCGCGCGCGCGTGACAAGATCCTGATCGGGGTCGGGGGGACTGTGCTGGGGAAACATGACCGTGGGGGGGAGGTGGCATGCAGCGGAGATCACATTACATGGCGGCGGCATCATGTAAAGAAACCTCGATGCCGCATCCATGAAATGAACATTCGCAATTCCGGATACTTCTGATTTCCTAACCTCCAGCCATGGCCACATTCATCGCAAACGCCGACTACGAAGACAAGGACAGCGACCCCATCCACCTCCAGCCCGGCGACGAAGTCACCGCCGGCATCATGGACCGCGCATGGCCCGGCTGGGTCTGGGCGACCGCGAACAACGGCAACGACGGCTACGTCCCCGAAGATATTCTCGAACCGCTGGGCGAAGGCCGCTTTGCCGCGATGGAGGCTTACGATCCCACCGTTCTCACCCTCAAGCGCGGCGACCGACTGGAATCCCTCCGCCAAATCCACGGCTGGCACTGGTGCCGCAACGAGCGCGGCGAGGAAGGCTGGGTCGGCGGGTATCTGTTGAAGCCGGAGTGAAAATCCATTTCCTGCTTTCCTCATTTGACCTTCCACATCCGGAAGCGCCCCGGGAGCGCCAAGCCCCGGCTTGGCGCGTTTCATTTTCTCGCCGGGCCGGGGATCGGCGTTCCCGGGGGGCGGATTGTGGAGCGGAATGTTTCCGTGGATTCTGCATTGGCAGGTCTGATTCCGCCGCCTAGCCTCGCGCTCTTCGATGTCCGCCAAAAACAAATTTCACTTCACCGGGATCTGTGGCACCGCCATGGGAGCCGTCGCCGCCGCCATGAAACAACGCGGTTACACCGTCACCGGTTCCGACGCCAACGTCTATCCGCCGATGTCGGATTTCCTCCGCGGCCAGGGGATCACGCTCACGGAAGGCTACCGCGAGGAAAATATCCCGGCGGACACGGATGTGGTCATCATCGGCAACGCCATTTCCCGGGGAAATCCCGAGGCCGAGGCCGCGCTCGACCGCAAGCTGCTTTACCATTCCCTGCCGGAGGTGCTTAAAGAGTTCTTTCTCCGCGGCAAGCGCAATTTCGTGGTTTCCGGCACCCACGGCAAGACGACCACCTCCGCCATGCTCGCGTGGCTTTTCAAACAGGCGGGCCGCGATCCCGGCTACATGATCGGCGGGCTACCGAAAAACCTCGGCCGCGGCGCGCATTTCACCGACTCGCAGTTCAACGTGCTGGAAGGCGATGAATACGACACCGCCTTCTTCGACAAGCGCTCGAAGTTCCTCCACTACCTGCCCGAGTGCGTCATCGTGAACAACGTCGAGTTCGACCACGCGGACATTTACAACTCGCTCGACGAGATCAAGCTCACCTTCCGCCGCCTGCTCAACATCGTCCCGCGCGAGGGTCACGCCTTCATCAATGGCGACGAACCGAACTGTCTCGACGTCGCCACCGCCGCCCCTTGTCCCGTCACCACCGTCGGTTTCGGGGAAAACTGCGGTTTGCGGATCGAGGATGTGCGTTACGCGACCGATCACAGCTCGTTCAGTCTGGGCGGCGTGTCCTTTTCGGTGCCGATGACCGGCGAGTTCAACGTCCGCAACGCCGCCATGGCCGCCGCCGCCGCGACCTTCGCCGGGCTTGCCGCCGATGAAATCCGCGACGGGTTGAAATCCTTCAAAGGTGTCGCCCGCCGCCAGGAACTCAAGGGCGAGGTCAACGGCATCAAGGTCATCGACGATTTCGCCCATCATCCGACGGCCATTCGTCTCGCGGTGCAGAGTCTGCGCCAGCGTCATCCGGGCGGGCGTTTGTGGGTTTTGTTCGAGCCGCGCTCCAACACCACGCGCCGCGCCGTTTTCCAAACCGAGCTGGCCGAGGCCCTCGCCGCCGCGGATTTCGCCATCGTCGCCGCCATCCCGGATCTTCACAAGATCCCGGAAAACGACCGGCTCGATCCCGACCGACTCTCCGCCGACATCGCCCGCCTCGGCGGACAGGCGTGGTATCTGGCCGATGTCGAAACGATCGTCGCCAAGGTCAAGGAAACCGCCCGCTCCGGCGATGTGATCGCCGTGCTCAGTAATGGCGGCTTCGGCGGGATTCACGAAAA
>CAYXZE010000113.1:0-1695 GCA_964469395.1 uncultured Luteolibacter sp. | reverse complement strand
TTTCCCGCCGCTTCCGCGCTGCTCGCCTTCCGTGCGAATGGCGCGCCGGTTCCGCAACCCGCATTCACCGAAGCCGGATTCGCGATCGCCATCCAATGCTGGTCGTTCAAGGAATTCACGCTTTTCGAGGCCATCGAAATGGCAGCCGCGGCGGGCGCGGGCGGGGTTGAGCTTTTCCCCGGCCAGAAACTGGGCGGCGGGCATGACGGCGTGACGCTCGGTCCCGATCTAACGGATGATCGGTTGCGGGCGCTCGCCGATCATCTCGCGCGGCACCACATCGCCGCATTGAATCTCGGGGTCATCGCGATTTCCCCGGAAGAATCCGAAGCTCGAAAAATCTTCGAACTCGCCGGAAAACTCGGCCTCTACGGCATCACCACCGAATCGCTGGGCTCCCTCGACACGCTCGAAAAGCTGGCCCGGGAATATGGCATCAAGGTCTGTTTCCACAATCACCCGCGACCCACCGCGCTTTGGCATCCCGACACTTTGTGGAAAGCCATGGAAGGCCGGCATGAAAACATCGGCATCTGCGCGGACATCGGCCACTGGGCGAGTTCGGGACTTGATCCGTTAGAAGTGGTCCGGAAAATCGCGCCGCGCATCCATTCCTTCCACTTGAAGGACCGGGCGTCGATTCAGGAGCCTTCCCGCGACCAACCGTTGGGCACCGGTGTCATCGATCTTCCGGCGATCCTTGATGAAGCGCGAAAGCATGGCTTCGCGGGAAATGTTTCGATCGAGTATGAATACAACTGGAAGACCAGTCTGCCGGAAATCGCGCAGTGCGTGGGGTATCTGCGAGCGTATTCGAAATTGAGCGCTCGGCATGTCAGATCCGTCTGATCTGACCGATCCAACGGATCATCCCTTCTCCCACACCCGTGCCCGCAAGGCTTCCGCTGCGGCGCGGGCTTCCGCTTCCTTTTTGCTTTTTCCCTTGCCGGTCGCGAGGACCCGGCCCCGCCAGGAAACTTCGGACTGGAACACCCGGCGGTGATCCGGGCCGCTCTCGCCGATGACCCGGTAAACCGGTGCCTCCGGGTGAATGGCCTGGAGGCATTCCTGCAGCTCGCCCTTGGGGTTCCGTTCCTCGGGGCTGGTCACCATGTTGCCGATTTCCGATTCGAACAACCGCAGCACCAGATCGCGTGCCGGGATCGGTCCGGAGTCCAGATAGACCGCGCCGATCAGCGATTCGAAAGCATCGGCCAGCGTGGATAGGCGGCGGCGGCCGCCGGTCGCTTCCTCGCCTTTGCCGAGCAGCACGTAGTCGCCCAGATTGATCTCCATCGCGAAGCGGGCGAGTGCGCGGCGGGAAACGACGCGCGAGCGGAGTTTGGTGAGATGCCCCTCGGTGAGGTTCGGGAACATTTTGAAAAGTTGCTCCGTGACGATGAGTTGGAGCACGGCGTCGCCGAGAAATTCCATCCGCTGGTTGTCGAAGTGCGGCTTGTGCGACTCGTAAGCGAGGCTGGGATGGGTCAGCGCTTCCGCCAGCAGCAGCGAATTGCGAAATTTGTAATGAATCCTGCTCTCAAGCGGCTGCATCAGTCGTTCTATTCGGTTTCCTCCTTCCCCTTCCAAACCTCCTGATTGAGGATCCGATGGGAAAGATGGGGTGATCGACGGGACTCGAACCCGCGACAACCGGAATCACAATCCGGGGCTCTACCAACTGAGCTACGACCG
>CAYXZE010000112.1:0-7786 GCA_964469395.1 uncultured Luteolibacter sp. | reverse complement strand
TGCTGGTCGGCGGCATCGGCATCATGAACATCATGCTCGTTTCCGTCACCGAGCGGACCCGGGAAATCGGCATCCGCCTCGCCATCGGCGCGCGGGCCCGCGAGGTGCTGCTCCAGTTTCTCGTCGAGGCCGTCACGCTATCCTGCGTCGGCGGCGTCACCGGCATCCTGCTCGCCTACGGCCTCTGCTCCACCCTCGCCAAAGTCGTCGGCGCGCCCTTCCTGTTCGATCCGAGGATCAACATCATCGCCTTCGTTTTCTCCGCCGCCATCGGCATCCTCTTCGGCTTCATGCCCGCCCGCCGCGCCGCCGGGCTCGATCCCATCGAGGCGCTCAGGCATGAGTGAGTCGGGAGTTATAAGTTATTTGTCATAAGGATGAAGCCGCTGTCTTCTCCAATAACTTTCAACAAATAACTTTTAACCCTCCTCCCCCGCCTGCCATGCTCTTCCCATGAGCCCCATCACCATCGCCGCCGTCAAAGAACAAGCGGGTGAAATCCCCGTCGTCGCCGCGATCCACGCCCAGCTCCAGTCCCGGGCCATCCGCACGACCAAGGGCGGGAAACCGTATTTCGAACTCGTATTCGCCGACGCCACCGGGAATTTCCCGCTGAAAATCTGGTCGGACTCGCCGATCTACGCCGCCGCGGAACAACTCGCGGACAACGCCATGCTCCGCCTCGAAGCCGAGTGGACGCAGAACCAATACGGCGTCAACCCGAACCATCTCGCGTGGTTCCACCTCGACGATGCCGCCACCGCCGACTTCCTCGCCGGCGATCCCGAGACCCGCGAGAAACAGGACCGCGACTTCTCGGAAATCCGCCGCCTCTGCGACTCCATCGAAGACCCGCGGCTGCACGGACTGTGCGCGCATTTCCTCAATCAGTTAGGCGATCGCTTCCGCCGCACCGCCGCCGCGAAAAAGAACCACCACGCCCGCCGCGGCGGCCTCGTCGAGCACGTCTCCCAGATGATGCGCGCCGCGGAAGCGTTGTGCCCGGTTTACCCCGAACTCAACCGCGACCTCCTGCTCGCCGGCATCCTGTTCCACGATTGCGGCAAGCTCTGGGAAAACTCCTACCCGGAAGACGGCTTCGCTCAGATCCACAGCATCCACGGCGAAATGTTAGGCCATATCCCGCTCGGCATCGAGCTCGTCAACAAACTCTGGAACGACCTGTTGGAAACCGCCGGCGCGGACGAATGGAAAACCCTCAAACCCTCCACCGAGATGACGCGCCTCCATTTGCTCCACCTCATCGGCAGCCACCACGGCCAATACGAATTCGGCTCGCCCGTCCTCCCGCGCACGCCCGAGGCCTTCGCCCTCCACCACATCGACAACCTCGACGCGAAAATGGAAATGCTCCGCGGCGCCTACGCGCAGGCGAACGAAATCGCCCCCGGCATCTACGACCGCGTCTTCCCGCTGCCCTCGAACCTCGTGCGCCCGCTCGCGAATTTCACCCCGCCGCCCGCTCCTGCAAATGCCGCTCCTCTTGAAGAAAGGGGCCGGGAATAAAGAGGGCGCTTCACTCCGCATGAAATCCCATCTCGCGCTTCGGGGCGTCATCAGTCGCGATGAGTTGGCGGATGGCGTCGAAAACGAGTTGAAACTGCTGGTCGTGCTCGGCGTATTTGGCTTCAAGCGATTGGATTTTTTCGGCGAGTAGCGCGTTCGAGTCCATCAAGCGGCGGAGTTGAACGAAGGTCCGCATGATGGCGATGTTCACCTCCACGGCGCGGGGCGAGCGGAGCACACTGGAAAGCATGGCGACTCCCTGCTCGGTGAAGGCGTAGGGGAGGGTGCGGCGACCGCCGTGGCTTTTTGATCTTCCGGATTGGAAGATCAAATTGGCGGGGGGCAAACTTGAGGTCGCAATTTGCGATATCAAGTTGGCCACCTCATCCTCAGTGAGTTGGAACATGAAATCGTCTGGAAAGCGATCGATATTACGCTTCACTGCCTCGTTCAAACGCCCGGTCGCAACGCCATAAAGCTCCGCCAGATCGGAATCCAGCAGGACCTTTTCATGACGCAGGACATGGACGAGCGGCGCGATCTTTTCGGGAATGAAAAGGGTCGCGCTTTCTCGGGATGGGGTTTTCTTTTTGGCAGCCATGGTGGAAATCGGGTTGAACTCAATCGGATTTTCAGCGGGCTTGCAATGATCGAACTCCTGCCGTCTCGCAAGCCGGAATCTTGACAGTATGCATGATCAACGTTAAATGCATACTCATGAAGACGCGAGTCACGATCACCCTCGATCCGGACATTCATCGACTCGCCAAACAGGCGGCCCGCAAAAAACACACCACGGTTTCGGGCTTGATCGAGTCGCTACTCCAGACAGAAGCGACCGCCCCGAAAAAAGACCTCATCGCAAGCATGACCGGAAGCGCCAGCTTGCGGAACCCCGCCCCGGGAACAGATCCGCTTTTTGACACATTGGCAGCCAAATACATCCGCGGATGAGGATTTTTCTGGATACCGATGTCCTGCTGGATGTGGCTCTTGCCCGGCAACCTCATGTGGACGACAGCGTCGCCGTAATGCAGTGGGTCCAATCCGGTGGGAGGGCCGCCGTGGCGTGGCATTCACTCACCAATTGCTCCTATCTTCTCAAAAGCGGCAAACCATTTCTCATCAAATTGCTGAAGCTCGTGGAAATCGCCACCGTCGGCACCGCCGATGCTCACCGGGCGCTTGCCCTGCCCATGTCCGATGTGGAGGATGCCTTCCAAGCCGCCGCCGCGCTCGCCTGGAACGCGGATTTCATCATCACCCGCAATCTCCCGGACTACCGCCGCTCCCCCGTCCCCGCCATCACCCCCGCCGCATTCCTGAAATCTCTCAACAAATAACTTCTAACAAATAACAATTAACTCCACCATGCACCCCTTCCTCGCCCCCGATTTCCACGTCCGCTGGTCCACCCTCGTCCCTGAAGCCGTCGAGCCGGACATCCGCCACGCGCTGGCTCTCGCGAAACAAAACATCGAGGCCATCTGCGCCCAGGATCCCGCCGCCGCCACTTACGAGTCCACCTTCCTCGCCTACGAAAACGCCTGCGAGGCGCTCAACGACGGCTGGGGCCGCCTCAACCATCTCGATTCCGTCAGCGACAACCCCGCCCAGCGCGAGGCACTCGGAAAAATGCTGCCCGACGTCACCGATTTCTACTCGTCCCTCGCCCTCAACGAACGCCTGTGGACCGTAATCAAAGCGGTCGGAGAAAGCGCGGAAATCCAAAATCTAACACCAATCCAACAGCGTTTCGTCGGGGAAACGCTTGCTGATTTCCGCAACTCCGGAGCCGACCTCCCCGCCGACAAAAAGCAGCGCATCGCCGCCATCGAGGCCGAGCTCTCCAAGCTCACCAAGGAATATTCCGAGCATGTCCTCGACTCGACCAACGCCTGGGAACTCATCATCACCGACGAGTCCAAACTCGCCGGCCTGCCCGAGTCCGCCAAAGCCGGAGCCGCCGCCAACGCCCGCGCGAAGGGCCATGAAAACGCCTGGCGCTTCACCCTCCAGTTCCCGTCGATGTATCCGATCATGCAGCACCTGCACGACGAGGAGATCCGCCGCCAGGTTTGGGAGGCATCCTCGCAAGTCGGCGCCTGTGGCGAACACGACAACACCGCGCTCGTCTGGCGCATCCTCGAACTCCGCCAAGAGAAGGCGGAAATCCTCGGCCACGAACATTTCGCCGACCTCACCCTGCTCCGCCGCATGGCGAAATCCGGCGCCTCCGCCCTCAAGTTCATCGAAAATCTCCACGCCCGCATCCACCCCGAGTTCCTCGCGGAATACAAACAACTCGCCCACTTCAAGGCCGCGAAATCCGGCCAGCCGATCGACCGGTTAGAACCATGGGAAGTCGCCTACTGGGCGGAAAAGCAACGTTTGGAAAACTACGATTTCGACGAAGAGGCGCTGCGCCCCTATTTCCCGGTCGATGGCGTGATGGCCGGCATGTTCGAAATCGCCTCCCGCCTCTTCGGCATCACCATCCGCGAACTGGAAAGCGTCTTCATCGAGCCCGGATCTCCCCAATCTCCAATCTCCAATCTCCAATCCCCAATCCAGACCTGGCACCCCGAGTGCAAGTTCTACGAAATCCACGATTCCAAAACCGCCGCGCACCTCGGCTCGTTCTATGCGGACTGGCACCCGCGCGAGTCCAAGCGCGGCGGCGCATGGATGAACTCGCTCCACACCGGCGGCCCCGGCGAGCCGCACCTCGGCCTCATCATCGGCAACATGAGCCCGCCGGTGGACGGCAAACCCGCGCTTCTAACACACCGCGAGGTGGAGACGATTTTCCACGAATTCGGCCACCTTCTCCACGGCCTGCTCAGCGACGTCCCCGTGAAATCCCTGTCCGGCACCAGCGTCCCGTGGGATTTCGTCGAGCTGCCCTCGCAGATCATGGAGAATTTCTGTTGGGACCGCGAATCGCTCGACCTCTTCGCCCGCCATTTCGAAACCGACGAGCCGATCCCGGAAGACCTGTTCGCGAAAATGATCGCCGCGAAAAACTACCTCAGCGCCTCCGGCTTCATGCGCCAGCTCGCCTTCGCCAAGCTCGATCTTGAACTCCACATCCGCCTGGCCGATTTCCGGGGCAAGGACCTCGACGCCGTCGATCATGAAGTTCTCGCCGACTACCTCGCCCCGCTCAAAACCCACTCGCCCTCCATGATGCGGCGCTTCGGCCACCTCTTCAGCAGCCCCACCGGTTACGCCGCCGGCTACTATTCCTACAAATGGGCAGAAGTCCTCGACGCCGACGCCTTCACCCGTTTCCAAACCGAAGGAGTCCTCAACGCCGCCACCGGAGCCGCCTTCCGCGAGCACATCCTCAGCAAGGGCAACTCCGTAGCCCCGGACGAGCTCTACCGCCGCTTCATGGGCCGCGACCCCGACCAGGAACCCCTCCTCGTCCGCGCCGGTCTCGCGTAAAAAGGCGGCGTCTCCTCAAAAAGCATCTTCCTTGGACTGCGTGCAGCCTGCTGCCGCTTTGGACTTCGCAGCCTGCTGCGAAGTGTCATTGGGAAGCCCAAGAGCGGCCTTCAGACTTTGCTTCGGCGATTCATTGGCTTCCGGGCGGCTTGATCTTCAGAAAACAAAATCCGGCTGCCCGCCGCGATTCAACCCCAAGCATTGACATAAAGCTGCATTCACGTATTTATTGCTTTATGAAAACCACCGTGGATTTGCCTGAAAATATCCTCGAACGCACCAAAATCGCCGCAGTCCGCCGCCGCACCACCATCAAAAATCTGATCATCGAAGGCCTCGAATCGGTGTTGCGTGAAGACACTCCCGCAGCACCGCCCGCAGACGCACTCGCCCGTCTCCGTCAGGGCTATCATCTTGGTGGCCAGCCCCTTTCCCGCGATCAAGCTCATGCCCGCTGAACGCTTCCTGGATACGAATATCCTGCTCTACGGCTACGATCTAGATGCGCCTGAAAAGCGACACATCGCCCAATCTCTCATCGAACAGGCATGGCTCCAACCCGGACGCACCGCCATCAGTGTGCAGGTGCTGCAGGAATTCCATGTCAATTTCATCCGCAAGGGGCATTCCGCCGAAGAAGCTTCCGCCTTGATCGTGAATTTCTACCATTGGCCGGTGATTGACAATACGCTGCCCCTTTTCCGCCACGGTCTCGCCCTTCAGTCCCGTTGGCAGCTCTCCCTCTGGGACGCCATGATCCTCGCCGCCACCCAAGCCAGTGGCGCTCGCGAGTTGCTCTCCGAGGACATGAACCATGGCCAGGACTATGGCGGTGTTCGGGTCGTTAACCCGTTCAGGTATACGACTACCCAGCCCGCTTTTACTCCTCAAAAAGGACAGCTCGGCTACCCGCCGCGGGAATCTACCATATGATAGATCAGTTGGCGTGATTTGGCGTTGTTTGCGGTGAGGGTTTCCAGAATGTGACGTTCGCATTCCAATTCCCGGCGCAGTTCGCGCTTGATGGTTTCCGGCTTGGCGACGGTGCCGGAATACGGGTTTCTGAATCGCTGGAGCGGGCCGTATTGCGGTTCATCCGGCAGATGATGAATCTGCCGCTTGAGGTCCTCGATCTGCTCTTTGAGAACCATGCAGTAAACCTTGAGCTTCGCGTCACCGGCGGTGGCGAGGTTGGTGGCTTCCTCCCCCAACCATTCCATTTCGAGCTGGAGCATTTCCCGCAGATCGTTGGCGGCATAGGCGGTGTTGAGGCGTTTCATCCACACTTCCTTGTGCACCTTGAGCTGCGGGTTGGTTTCGAGATCGGGGTGGAAGGCTTTGGCGAGTTGTTTGAAAAGGGATTTGAGGTCGCGGTTTTTGGCGTCTTCCAGTTCGAGACGTTTGCGCTCCTTTTCAAGCTGGGCCTTGGTCGGCTTGCGGGAGGTTTTTTTCGCGGAGCGGGGATTGGCTGCGGCGGCACTCAAGCGCTCCTGCATCACGCGCTCGAATTCCGCAGGATCCATGTTCGGATCGATATCGCTTAAATCCAGATCGATGCCCGCCTGGCGGGCGATTCCCACCATCATCTCGCGCAGAAAATCAAACTCCTCCCTTTCACCCGGACTCATCTCCTCCTCCGCCCCTGAAGTTTCCGCTTTCGGCTCAAGCTCGTCTAGAATCGCCTCCAAACGCTCCAGATCCTCCTCGCCAAGCCCCACGGGATCCGACAACAGGTCCTCCGTTTTCACAAACACGATGTTGCCAAAACCGCGACGGCGCTTGGCGCTGAGTTTGACGGTCCGCAAGGCCTTGTGCCCTGCGAAAATGAAATCCCGGTCGAGCCGGTTGAGTTCCTCGATCATCGGCATCAGCTCGCGGATGGCAGTGCCGAGCGCGTCGTCGAGACGGGCCTGCTCGCGGGCGTGGCGGGCTCTGGTGGTTTCCAGACTTTTCATCAGACGGTTGAACTCCGCCTGGGTCTTGCTGAGCGGCGCGTCCATGCCCGGCTTGATGACCAATCCTTCCTTGTGCGGGTGATCTCCCTTTTTCGCCGTTCGTTTCATCCGGCGGAGTTTCAAAAGAGGAGCCTCAATGTCAACCGTGAGCCATTCAGCTCCGCATTTCACCCCCGCCGCACGAAACTCCTCCAACCTCCGTCGTTTCCGGAAATTTCACCAAACGGCTTGCCAAGTCCGCCTCCGCCAGCCTAGTCCCTCAACCCACAGCCGCTTAACGGCCCTCTTTCACCATGGGAAAAACACTCATCATCGCCGAGAAACCCAGCGTCATGACCGACCTGAGCAAGGTCCTCGCCAAGGTTCTCGGAAAATTCGAAAAAAACGGATCCGGCCGCGATGTCTTTTTCGAAAACGATTCCGCCATCATCACCTCCGCCGTCGGCCACTTGGTCGAACTCCGGATGCCGATGGGTCCGAACGGCAAGAAACTCCCGTGGAACTTCGGCGTCCTCCCCGCCATCCCCGAAAAATTCGATCTCGACCCGATCCCCGACTCCGAAGCCCGGCTCAAGCAGGTCCTCAAGCTCGCCAAGCGCAAGGACGTGGACGACATCGTCAACGCCTGCGACGCCGGCCGGGAAGGTGAGCTCATCTTCCGCTACATCATGGAAATCGGCAAAATCGACAAGCCGGTGCGCCGCTTGTGGATGCAGTCGATGACCAACGACTCGATCCTCGAAGCCTGGAAAAACCTCCGCCCCGGCGAGCAAATGAAGCCGCTCGCCGATGCCGCGAAGTGCCGCTCCGAGTCCGACTGGCTCGTCGGCCTGAACGCCACCCGCGCCCTCACC
>CAYXZE010000111.1:0-7789 GCA_964469395.1 uncultured Luteolibacter sp. | reverse complement strand
GGACGGATTCCGCCGCTCCTTGGAGCGCGCAAGGAAGGGCGATATCCGATCGCCCGACCATGGGGGGGCAATGGAAAGCGCCTTGCTCGGTTCATTGGCTTTCCATGGACACGGCGGACGGATTCCGCCGCTTACGCCGAGGGCTCGTCGGTCGTTTTCGCGGCGGTTTCGGGGGGCGCGCCGGTGATTTCCGGGGCCGGGTGGTTGGCCGCCGCGAGCTTCTGCTTCCGCTTTTCCTCTTTTTTGGCTTTTTTATCCAGTTCCCGGCGGCGTTTTTCGAATGCGTAATTTGGTGTGGCCATAGTGTTCTTCAGGAACTCTGTCACCCGGAAGCACTGCGGGCGAGCAGGGAATTCATTCTTTCCGGATGAGGAGGTGCGGGGGCGGGGCTTGAGCCGTGTGTTCCGGCGGTCTCTGCCGGGGGAGACTTCCGTTGAAAAAAACGATTCAGTGAAAGACAGGGGCCGGAGAATCGGGTAAACAGTTCTTAATGTCCGAGGGCGAAGAGGAGAAAACGGGTGATGATCGCGATGCGATTCTGGTGCAGGCGTATGCGAAAACCCGGAAGAGCCTGATCGCACGGCTGGACAATTGGGAGGACCAGCGGACGTGGGATGAGTTTTACCAGACTTACTGGCGGCTGATTTACTCGGTGGCGGTGAAGGCGGGCTTGCGGCAGGACGAGGCTTTCGACTGCGTGCAGGAAACGATTTTATCGATCGCCAAGCAGAGCAAGAAGAAGCTCTATGACCCGGCGCAGGGGTCGTTCAAGACGTGGTTGATGAACATGACCCGCTGGCGGATCAACGACCAGTTCCGCAAGCGGAAGAAGGACACGGCGATGCTCGCGGGCGAGTGGGATAGCGACCGCAAGACCGCGGTGATCGACCGGGTGGAGGATCCCAACGGCGACGTGCTGTCCCGGTTGTGGGATGTGGAGTGGAAGAAAAACGTGGCGGATGCCGCGCTGGCGCGGGTGAAGGCGCAGGTGTCGCCGAAGCAGTATCAGATTTTCGATTGTTATGTAATCAAGCAGTGGGATGCGAAACGGGTGCAGGAGCGCCTCAACGTGAGCATGGCGCAGGTTTATTTGGCGAAGCACCGGGTGGGTGCCGTGCTCAAGCGCGAACTGGCCAAACTTGAAGAAGAAGCCCATGGCGATTAAGATCCGACCGAATCCGACGATCCCCGACCACGAGGTGCTGCGCAAGATCGGCGGCGGTGCTTACGGCGAGGTGTGGCTGGCGCGCGGGGTGACCGGGGCGTTGCGGGCGGTGAAGGTGGTGTGGCGCGAGGATTTCGAGGACGCGCGCGGGTTCGAGCGGGAGTTCGAGGGGATTTTGAAATTCGAGCCGATGTCGCGGGATCATCCGGCGTTGGTGAATATCCTGCACGTCGGGCGCAGTCCGGATGGGGTTTCCTTTTATTATTACGTGATGGAGCTGGGTGACGATGTGACGTCGGGCCAGGACATCAATCCCATCGAGTATGAGCCGCGCACGCTGCGGGCGGACAATCACCAGGGGCAGGGCAAGCAGTGGGATACCAACGAGTGCATCGACGTCGGCCTGCGGTTGTCCGAGGCGCTGGATCACTTGCACGAGCGGGGGCTGGCGCACCGGGACGTGAAGCCGTCCAATGTGATTTTCGTCAACGGCCGGGCGAAGCTGGCGGACATCGGGCTGGTGGCGACGCGCGGCCAGCGGACGTTCGTGGGCACCGAGGGGTTCGTGCCGCCGGAAGGGCCGGGCTCGGCGCAGGCGGACGTGTATAGTCTGGGCAAGGTTTTGTATGAGATCGTGACCGGCCAGGACCGGTTGTCATTTCCCGAACTGCCGGAGGAAATGCCCGCCGGGGTGGATCGGAAGCGCTGGCTGGAGCTGAACCAGATCATTTGCGATATTTGCGAGCCGCGGATTTCCAAGCGGAAGATTTCAACCGCCGCCGAACTCGCGGATGCGTTGCGCCTTCTCCAGCGGGGCAAGCGCCGGCGCCGGCGCGGGCTGGCGGTGTGGATGACGACATTGGTGCTCGCGGGCTTCATCGGCTGGGCGAGTTGGGAAAGGGTCAAGGACAGCGATTGGGTGGAATCCTGGACCCGCGTGGTGATCCCGCCTGCTGCCGAGAAGAAGGGCATCGTGAAGATTACCAGTTTTCCCGAGGGGGCGGAGGTGCTGGATGCCACGGGGAATCCCATGGGAATCACCACACCCCGGGATATTTTGCTGCCGGTGGGTGAGGAGGTGGTCCTTTCGCTGCAAAAAAACGGCTACCGGACCAAGGAGATCCGGGAAATCGTGCCGCCATCCGCTGAGAACGAGCCGTTCGTGGTGGGCGGGGTCATGGAGATTTATTCGCCGCCGCTCCCCGGGGAGTCGTGGGCGGATCAATTCGGCAATCTCTACCAGCCGTCGGCCGGCGAGCACATCGGTTCGGGATTCGTGAAAAAAGGCGATTGGGATCAATACGCGCGCGCCGCGAAACGTCCCGCGAACGCGGTGGAGTTTCTCAAATTTTCCCAAAACGGCCAGCCGGTGGAAGTGGTGCTGGCCCCGGCCGGTGAGATGCATGCTTTTTGCGCCTGGTTTCAGAAAACGGGCATCAAGGCGGGCTATCTCACTGAGGATCATGAGATTTCACCGCAGGTGGAAAGCTCGTTCGAGGATCCCGGTCTGAGCGAGCGCGCCCGCAAGGACGGGCTGAAGCCGTTCCGCCTGCTGGTCCGGCAGATCAAATTCGGAGAAATCACCCTGACGACGAATCCTTCCGGGGTGGAGGTTTACATGAATCCCAAGTCGGATCGGGAAAGTCGCGTCTCGGTGGGGTCTGCGGTGGATTCGTTGCTGATCTCCAAGGTGAAACCGGGTGCCTGGGAGCTTTATCTGGTGCGCGAGGGATACAAGCCGCTGACCATCGACCTGAACGTGGGCGAGGGCGAAAAGGTTCTCAAGACCGTGA
This sequence comes from uncultured Luteolibacter sp., assembly GCA_964469395.1. Lineage (GTDB taxonomy): Bacteria > Verrucomicrobiota > Verrucomicrobiia > Verrucomicrobiales > Akkermansiaceae > Luteolibacter. The sequence continues at coordinate 4,831 of CAYXZE010000111.1, read as the reverse complement.
CCTTGGAAAAAAGCCTCGGGCTGGTGTTCGGGAAGCCTTGGGAAAACGGCATGGGCATGCGTTTTGTTCCGCTTGACCAGGACTTGATGGTGGCGGTTTGGGAGACCCGGTTGCGGGATTACCAGCAATTCGCCAAAGAGTCGCGCGGCCATGACGCGCGCGTCCCGGATTTCCAGCAGACGCCGGATCATCCGGTGGTTCATGTGTCCCGTGAGGATGCGCGGGCGTTTTGCGCCTGGCTGACGGAGCGGGAGCGGAAGAGCGAGCGGATCGCCCAAACGCATGTTTACCGCCTGCCGACCGATCTTGAGTGGAGCGGCATGGTGGGCTTGCAGGAAGAGGAGGGGATCAGTCCGGGCCGGCGCGATGCCCGCAAGCAGAGGGTATTTCCCTGGGGGAATGTCTGGCCGCCGGACAAGGCGGTCGGGAATTTCGCCGATCTGACGGCTTCCGGCACGCCGGGGATGTCGATCGAGCGGACGATTTACAATTACGATGACGGCTTCGCCCACACGGCTCCGGTGGGATCGTTTCCTGCGAATTTCCTAGGGCTCCACGACCTCAGCGGCAATGTTCAGGAATGGGTGGAGGATGATTTTTACACGCTCGGCACGGATTCGCCCGGAGTGTTGCGCGGTGGCGGGTGGAACACATTCCAGTCCGAGAATTTATACTCCGGCTCAAGAAATGCCGTGCCCGGGGCTTCCCGGGATGCGATCTATGGCTTCCGCGTGGTGATTGCCAAAGTCCCGCCGAAAGCCGATTGATCCAATTTTTTTCAAACTCCCATGGTCGAAATCAAACTATCCTACGAAGGCGATCTGCACTGCAACGCCACCCACATTCCTTCCGGAAACACCCTCGTCACCGACGCGCCGCGCGACAACAACGGCCGTGGCCAGGCGTTTTCGCCCACGGATCTGCTCGCCACCGCGCTGGGGTCCTGCATGGCCACCGTCATCGGCATCCTCGCCAAGCGCCGGGAAATCGCCGTGGAGGGCATGGCGGTCACGGTGCGGAAATTCATGTCGGACGATCTGCCACGGCGGGTCAAACGCCTGGAACTGGACTTGGAAATGCCGCTGCCCGGCTCGCACCCGGACCGCAAGCTCCTGGAAAGCGCCGCCCGCGGCTGCCCGGTCCACCACAGCATCCACCCGGACATCGAGGTGGCCATGAACTGGAACTGGCGGGAAGGGTGAGCCGCGAATCCTGAATTCAGAAGTGAGAACCACGGAATACTCGGAAAATAAAAGAGTCACAAATGAGGCTGCTTTCACTCAAAAGGTGAGTTGCCCATACCCCGGAATCTTCTCTTTTTCCGTGGTTAGCCATTGGGTTAGCGGATCTGCGCCGGCCAGTGGGTGTTGAATGCTGCGGCTGGCAGGCCTTCCCGGTTCATGAGGTTCGGCTCGGCGCTTTGCGACCAGGCGAATCTTGCCCGGTCGGGGCGGGACACGGCGGGGCTGGCGAGCAGGAGGGTTTTTCCATCCGCGGAAATTTTCGCGTCGGCGGGTTGATAGATGCCGTCGCTTCCGGCGATTTCAAACAGGGTGGGGGGCTTGCCGTCGCGGGTGGTCAGGCCGCCGCCGACATGATCGAAGGTGATGGTGATTCCTTCCGGACCGGCTTTGAATTCGGCAAACAACGGGCCGGATTTGACGATGCCGGGCTTGCCATAGGTGTCGGCCAGCGCCCAGCGCGCGAGGCGGCGGGCGACGTCGCCTTTGTTGCCCGGGTGGATGTCCTTCACGTTGCCGATGTCATTGGTGACGACCATGCCCGTATGCGGGATTTTCAGAACTGCCTGCTGGGCCTGCCAGATGCCGGGGAGGTCGGCGGGGCTTTTTTTGGGGTAGTTGTAGGGTGCGAGCTGGACGAAGAGAAACGGCGCTTCCGGCGATTGGAATTGTTTGCGCCAACCGGCGATCAGCGCCTGCATTTTCGCGGTGTAGGCCATGCCGTCGCCATTGTTCGACTCGCCTTGATACCACAGGAAACCGCGCAGCGCGTAGGGCGCCAGCGGATGGATCATCGCCTGATAGATTCCTGTTTCGGCTGCGGGTCCGAGTTTCAGCATTTCAGGTGCCGTCGGCATTTCCGGGACGGGAAGTCCGCCATCAAGGGCTTTTCCGGCCGCACTCGACCAATGGCCGACGGATGTGACATGGTTGCGGAATGCTTTGTCATAGGCGGGGAAACCCGGACTTTTCGCCAGCCGCCGGGTCTTTGTTGTCGCCAACTCTTCGATGCCTTCGAGTCCTTCCTCCGCCCACCATGGCTCGATCCGCGATCCGCCCCACGAGCTGTTGATGATGCCGACCGGTAATTTCAGCTCTTCCGCGAGCGTTTTGCCGAACAAGTAGGCGACGGCGGAAAAGTTTCCGGCCGTTTCCGGCGTGGCCGGGAGCCATTTGGATTTCACGGTTTCCTGGCGGCTGTTGCTGAGTGTCTTTGGAACGCTGAACAGGCGCATCATCGGCACCGGTCCCGCGGCGGCCTCGTCCTGATCTTCCTTGCGCGCTTTGGAAATGCTCCACTCCATGTTTGACTGACCGCTGCCCAGCCAGACCTCGCCGACCAGCAGATCCCTCACCTCCACGGCGGGCAAACCGGCTTCCGTGACGGTCATCGTCCGGTTTTCCGCGCTGGCGGTCATTGCTGCGAGCGAGACTTGCCAGCGGCCTGTGGCGTCAGCGGTGGTGGTTTTGGTCTGTCCGCCGAAGGAGACGGTTACCGTTTTTCCAGCGGTGGCCCGCCCCCAGACGGGAACCGGCTTTTCCCGCTGAAGGACACCGCCGTCCTGAAACAACGGGGCGAGGGTGATTTCCGCAGTGGCGGACTGGACCAGCAGCAACGCCAACCAAGGAGCTTTGAACTTGAACATGGGCGTTTCTAAGCGATTCCCGTGCGGCTTCACACATCACAATTTTGCAATTTACGGCACAATCCTTGTCCGGCGTTGAAAAAATGATTGCGCATCGCCGCCCGAGCATTCATTTTTCCCGCGAAACCTCACAAAATAAGGTAATTAACTAAGGATTATGCTTCCCGAGCACGCCCCATTCACTTCCGACCAGCGCCAGGCGTTGGATTCGCTCATTGCCGGCCTCGATCCCGTCCAACGTGGCTGGCTCAGTGGATTTCTCGCTGCTTCCGGCTCGTTCGTCGCGGCCGCGCCCGCACCGGTCGCCGCCGGAAAATTGACGGTGGTGTATGGCACGGAGTCGGGAAATTCGGAAGTGCTCGCGGATCGCGCGGTGAAGGCTGCGAAAAAGCGCGGCTTCCAGGCGGTCATGAAAAACATGTCCGAGATTTCCCCCGAGGAACTCGCCAAGGTCGCGAACCTGCTGGTGATCGTCTCCACTTGGGGTGACGGCGAACCTCCCGAAACGGCGGTTTCCTTCTACAAAGAGTTCATGTCGTCCGATGTCACGCTTTCCAAAGTCCGCTTTTCGGTCTGCGCGCTCGGCGACACATCCTACGAGAAATTCTGCCAGACCGGCAAGGACATCGACGCGCGTCTGGAAACGCTCGGGGCCGCCCGGATCACTCCGCGCCAGGACTGCGATGTGGATTACGAAGAGCCCTTCACCGCCTGGCTGGAAAGCGCGCTGACGGTCCTCGCTCCCGCTTCGTCCCCGCAGGCGGTTGCCACCGCGACTCAGACATCCTCCCCGGCGGTCGAGTATGGGAAAAAGAACCCGTTCCCGTCGGAAACGATTTATTCCGTCGTCCTCAATGGCGAGCGCTCCGCCAAGGAAACCCTGCACCTGGAGTTTTCCCTCGCCGGTTCGGGGCTTTCCTATGAGCCGGGCGACGCGCTGGCCGTGATCCCGCTCAACGCGCCCGACACGGTGAAGGCGGTCATCCAGGCCGCCAAGCTCACCGGCAGCGAGGAAGTCGAAGTGAAAAACGTCGGCACCAAGCTGCTGGCCGACGCCCTGCGCGAGGACTACGACATCACCGCCCTTTCCCGCGCCGTGCTCACCAAGCTGGCCGAAGCCGCCGACTCGCAACCACTCCGCGAGCTGCTCGCCGAGGACGCGAAAGAGCGCTTGAAGGAATACAACCACGGCCGCGAGATCATCGACGCCATCCTCGATTTCGCGCCCGAAGGTCTTTCCGCCGCCGCGCTCACCGGCATTTTCCGCAAGTTGCCGCCACGTCTTTATTCCATCGCCTCCAGCCCGCTGGCCCATGCCGATGAAGTACACCTCACCGTCGCCGCCGTCCGCTATGAAACCCATGGCCGCCAGCGCAAGGGCGTCTGCTCGACCTATCTCGCCGACCTCGTGAAATCCGGCGATCCGGTCCGGGTCTTCGTCCAGCCGAACAAGAATTTCCGCCTTCCCGCCGACGGCTCCACGCCGGTCATCATGGTCGGCCCCGGCACCGGTGTCGCGCCGTTCCGCGCCTTTGTCGAGCACCGCGCCGCGCTCGGCAGCCCCGGCAAGAACTGGCTGTTCTTCGGCGACCAGCACTACACCTACGACTTCCTCTATCAGCTCGAATGGCAGGACTATCTCAAGGACGGCGCGCTGACCCGCCTCGACGTCGCCTTCTCCCGCGACCAGCCGGAGAAAGTCTATGTCCAGGACCGCATGCTCCAGCAGGCCAAGGAACTCTATCAATGGCTGCAGGAAGGCGCCCATTTCTATGTCTGCGGCGATGCCAACCGCATGGCGCACGACGTTCACGAGGCACTGGTCACCGTCGTGGAACAACAAGCGGGCATTCCCCGCATCGCCGCCGAGGCCTATGTCGAGGACCTCAAGAAATCCAAGCGCTATCAACGCGACGTGTATTGAAAGACAGAAGACTTTAAGAC
>CAYXZE010000110.1:0-7888 GCA_964469395.1 uncultured Luteolibacter sp. | reverse complement strand
GTGATCCGCCAGGGACACGATGTTCCGGATTGAAGCATGAAACTCAAATTCTGCGGTGCCGCCGGCACCACCACCGGTTCGCAGCATCTGTTGGAAATCAATGGCAAAAAGATCCTGCTGGATTGCGGGCTCTATCAGGGATCGCGCAAGCACGCCTATGACGTGAACTGTTGTTTCCCGCATTTCGACCCGAAGTCGATCGACGCGGTGATTCTCTCGCACGCGCACATCGACCACAGCGGGAACCTGCCGAACCTGACTCGAAGCGGCTACACCGGGAATATCTACGCCACGCACGCCACGCGGGATCTCTGCCAGATCATGCTGGCGGACTGCGCGCGGATTCAGGAGGGCGATATGGACTGGCTGAACAAGCACCGGAAAAAAGAGGGGCTGGAGCCGGCCACGCTGATTTATAACGAGCAGGACGCGGAGCGTTGTTTGCGACAGTTCGTGACGATGGGCTATGACCGGCCATTGCCGGTGGCGGACGGGGTCACGCTGACCTTCATTGACGCGGGGCACATTCTGGGCAGCGCGCAGATTTTGCTGGAGGTGGAGGATCGTTCGGACGGTGTGAAGAAGCGGTTTTTGTTTTCCGGCGATGTCGGGCGCGGCGGGAACGAGGTTTTGCGCGATCCGGTGCCGGTGCGGGACGTGGATTTTCTGCTGATGGAAAGCACTTACGGCGGCCGCGAGCATGAAGCGCCGCCGGGCGTGGGCGGCCATTTCGGCGAGATCATCCGGCAGGCGGTGCGGCGCGGCGGGAAGATTTTGATCCCGGCTTTCGCCGTCGAGCGGACGCAGCAGCTTTTGTTCGTGCTGAACGAGCTTTTCAAGAGCGGGGAGGTTCCGGAAATCCCGGTTTACGTGGACAGCCCGCTGGCGGTGAGCGCCACGGAAATCTATCGGCTGCACCCGGATTCGTTTAACCAGGAGACTTATGACTCGCTGTTCGAGAAACAGAATCCGTTCGGTTTCGAACATCTAACGTTGGTGCGCTCGGTGAACGGCTCGAAGGCGCTGAACGGCATCGACGGCGTGGCGATCATCATTTCCGCATCGGGCATGTGCGAGGCGGGGCGCATCCTGCATCATTTGAAGAACAACATCGGGGACCCGAAGACGACGATCCTGTTCGTGGGATTCTGCGCGGAGAACACGCTGGGCCGCCGGATTCGCGATCACGAGCGCGAGGTGCCGATCCTCGGCGGGCGTTACAAGGTGCGGGCTAAAATCGAGATCATCGACTCGTTTTCCGGGCATGCGGATCATTCGGAACTGCTGGATTATTTCGAGCGGATCAGCGGTCCGAAAAAGCGCGTGTGGCTGGTCCACGGCGAACCTGATAGCGCGCTGGCCCTGCGCGAGGGATTGATGGCGCGACATGGCGGATCCGTTGAAATCGCGGAGCTCGGCGGGGAGGTGGAATTCTGATTGGGCGGCGAGAGAAATTTTCCCACCTTTCCGCTTGATGCCGCGAAAGTGGCATCGCACCGTTTTTGCACATGGAAGTTTCGAAGAAGAAGAGCTCACCGACCCCTGTGGAATTGATCGATTGGTTGAATGATGAAGGGGTTTTGGAATTGGATTGGGATTTTCCCGAGGATGGAAATTTGTTCGAGGCCGGACTGGACTCGATGGCCGTGATGCAATTGGTCGTGGCGGTTGAGGATCGGTTCGGAATCGAGCTGGGTCCGGAGGATTTGAGTAAGAAGAATCTGGCCACGCCGACGACCCTGGCGGCGTTGATTGCCGAGAAGACTTCATGAAGCCGCCGCGCGAGGCCTTCGACGTCGCCGTGATCGGCGGCGGAAGTGCGGGTCTCGCGGCCGCGATCACCGCCGCCCGGGAAGGGGCGCGGACCTTGCTGGTGGAGCGCCACGGTTATCCCGGCGGCATGGGCACGGCATCGCTGGTGCATACGTTTTGCGGGCTTTACCTGCTGCGTGAGGAAGCGGGCGCGGTGCTGGCGAATCCGGGGTTCGCCTCGGAAATGGCCGGGCGGATGATCGCCGCGACGGGGATCGGTCCGGTGCGGATGGGGCGGGTGGACGTGCTGCCGCAGCATCCGGTCGAGTTCGTGCGGATCGCGGATGAGTTGATTTCGGCGGAGGCCGGGTTAGAGCTGCGGTTGCACACGGAGGTCGTCGCGATTTCCAGGGACGGAGATTGGGAGATCCAACTTGCCGGACGGGCGGGTGCGCGGTCGGTGCGCGCCAAGTGTCTGGTGGATGCCTCGGGCGATGCGGTAGCGGCGGATTTGTTAGGTCTTGAGGCGGCGATGGTGGAGTCACCGCGTTTGCAGCGGCCGGCGTATGTTTTCGGGATTCACAACTCGGTGCCGATGGATGACGACGTGCGGCTGCAATCGGCCGGGCTGATCGTGGAGGGTGTCCGCGGTGGTAATTTGCCTGCGGCGGCGCTGGGATTGGCTTTCCGCAGTTCCGGCCGGGCGGGGGAATTTTTCGCAACGCTCGATCTCGCGGGGGGCGAGACGCCGGCGGATTACGATCCGCTGGATGCGGCGTGTTTGACGCGTCTGGAAATGCTCGGGCGCTCCACGGCGGCAAAGGTGGTGGCGTGGCTGGCGGGGAAATCGGGCGTTTGGAAAAACGCCTATATCAGCCACTGGCCGGTGCGGGCGGGCGTGCGCGAGAGTCGGCGCTGGGTCGGGGAATATGTGCTGACCGGGAATGACTTGTTAGGTGGCGGGCGGTTTGAGGACGAGATCGCGCTCGCCACCTGGCCGATGGAATTCCGCGAAACCGCGCGCGGACCGAAGCTGCGTTTTCCCGGGGGGAATCGGCCCGCGGGGATTCCGCTGCGGTGCCTGAAACCTTTGGGAATCGACCGGTTGTTCGTGGCCGGGCGCTGCATTTCCACGGACCACGACGCGCAGGCATCCATTCGCGTGATGGGGACTTGTTTCGCCACGGGCGAGGCCGCCGGCCGGGCGGCGGCACGGGCAGGGGGCTGAGGGCGGCGCGGGCAGGGGGCTGAGACGAGGGTTCTGTGAAATTGATATTGGCGGAGCGAGGCCGAAACGTGGTTCGTCAGGGCATCTCCAAATGTAGATGCCTTGGTGGTTACGCGAATAGATATTGCCACGATCCTTGGGATTTTTGAGGCTGCGGCATGGTCAAACGCTTCCGGTGGGTTTTTCCGGTGATGATTCCCGTGGGTGCGGTGGTGGGTCTGCTGGTCTCTGCGGTGATCACTTTTTTGATGCCGAAAGTGTATGAGAGCGAGGTCGTTATTGAGGTGAAGCTTTTGCGAGGTCAAAGTTCGGACCCGGAAAATCAGTTTGCGACCGCTGTTGAGGAGATCAAGAATCGCGAATTCCATGGAAAGGTCGTTGAACATCTGAAGCTCGCCAATCGGTGGGGGGTGAGTCAGGAAGCGGCCATTCAGAGACTGAAGGAGACCGTGATCGTTCAAAGGATCCGCGAGACGGATTTGTTTTCCATCAAGGTGCGGGGCGGAGAGCGTGAGGGGGCGCGGGATATAGCGACTGCGATCGCCAAGGTTTATCAAGACTATCGGGATGATCTGTTTCGACGGGCAGATGAGGAGATCAAAGTCGAATTAAACCAACGTCTCAAAGCGCAGGAGGATAAAATGGAAAAAAGCAGGCGGACGGTTGCGGCGTTAGCTCGGAAGAAGGAGCCTTACCGTCCGCCAGAGGAAGCCCGAAAACAGGATCGCGAGGACTTTATCAATGCAAAGCGGGAGTTTGAAACCGAGCGGGCATTGTGGGATGCATTGAAGCTTGAACAATTGAATGAGCAAATCCGGCCCCGGCTATCGGAAGAAAGCGTGGTGATTCATGAGGAACCTCAGATCGCCGATTCGCCGGTTTCGCCGAATGTCACCCTGAATTTGATTCTCGGCGCGGTGGGTGGCTTCTTGCTTTCTCCGCTGATGACGCTGCCGGTTATCGACTTTCTGAAGCGGCAGGGGGGTGAGGAGGGGCTGGCTCCGGCCGACCCGGGTTGAGCGGAGATCAACCCTCCCGAGTAACACTTTTGTAACGTATTAAAGCTGAAGAGGGAAATTGAACCACAGATTTCGCAGATTTACACAGATAAGAGGGTTTTGAATCCCGTGTTACTCTGCCTTCCACACCCGGCGCGGGTTCTGGTGCTCCTTATCTTGCCCGCACGGTCGATGGGAAGAAAAAGAGAAGAGCTTCGCGCTTGTGCTTTTGCAGCGCATCGGCAGGTGGGCCGAAGTCCCACCCTCCTTAAAGATTTTCCCGCAGTTCTTCCGCGATCACTGCGGAGGCCTCGGCGACGGTGATTTCCCGGCCGGCTTCGTTGGCGAGGCAGCTCATGGAAACGCCTTCGATGCCGCAGGGGGTGATTGCGAAAAACGGCGGCAGGCTTTCCGGGGTGATGTTGATGGCGAAGCCGTGCATGGAAATCCATTTGCGGACGCCGACGCCGATGGAGGCGAGCTTGCGGTTTTCCACCCAGACGCCGGTGAGACCGTGGCGGCGGGCCGCATTCACACCGAAGCGGTGGCAGGCGCGGATGAGGGCGTCTTCGAGTTTGCGGAGGTGTTCGTGCAGGTCCTTGCCGCGCGGGTTGAGATCGAGAATCGGGTAGCCGACGAGTTGGCCGGGGCCGTGATAGGTGGCCTGGCCGCCGCGGTTGATCTCGTGGACGGGGTAGGGCAGGGAGGCGGGGTTGCGCAGCGAGGATTGGTCGCGCAGGCGGCCGATGGTGTAAACCGGCTGATGCTCCAGCAGGAGAATGGTCTCACCGCCGGTGCCTGCCAGAATGGCCGCCACGAGCTCGTCCTGAAGACGGAGACCGTCTTCGTAGGTGAGTGGCTCGGGCAAGTGGCGGATTTCCAGCAAGGAGATGTGGATGGTGGAGGGAAAGATGGCGCGGATGGAAATCGAGCGATCTTATTTTTGAAGATCCGCCGGGTATTCTCCGGCTTCGATGAGTTTGCGGATGGAGGCGACGACGTGCTCCTTGTCGTCCGGATAGGTGACGCCGAACCAGTGGCTGGTGGTGTCCAGCACCGCGCAATCCGCCTTGCCCGAACGGATCAGGGCATCGACGACCGTGGGGATGTAGTATTCGGATTTCTCCACGTGGCCGAAGTTCGTGAGGAAATTGGTGAAATCCTCTTCCAGGTGGTTGTAGAAGTCATGGCTGAAGGCCCAGAAGTTCATGGAAACCGGCGTGACTTCGCAGACTTCCTTGCGGGTGCCGTCGAGGGCGTTGCCGCGGACTTTGCCGTCGGCCTCGCGTTCGATTTTCACATACTCCTCGACGCCGGTTAGAAGTCCGTCGGCGCTGCGGGTGCAGATGCCGCGGTTCACGTCGCCATGGTCGGAAAGGGTGTTGATGAGCGGGTAGCCGACCATCGCGTAATGCGCTTTTTCCTGCTCGGGATGCGGCGTGGTGAGGAATTTGGCGGCCTGGACGTAGGCGTCGCTGCCGTAGAAGTCGTCCGCATTGATCACGGCGAAGGACTCTTTCACCACCTCGCGGGCGGCGCGGATGGCGTGGGCAGTGCCCCAGGGTTTTTCCCGGCCGGCGGGGAGGCTGAAGCCAGCTGGAAGGTCATCGAGTTTTTGAAACGCATAGTCCACCTGGATGCGGTCGGCGAAACGCGCGCCCACGCCTTGTTTGAAGGCCTCGGCGAAATCCTCGCGGATGATGAACACCACCCGGCCGAAACCGGCGCGGATCGCGTCATAGACCGAGTAGTCGAGAACGGTTTCACCATTCGGGCCCATCGGGTCGATTTGCTTGAGGCCGCCGTAACGGCTGCCCATTCCGGCTGCGAGAACAAGGAGTGTCGGTTTCATGAATTTTTGAAAATGCTGCGCCACGGGTGTCGCGGCGCGCGCCTGCAATGCCAATTGTGCGGCGGGTGTGCAATCCTTGATATGGGAACATCGAACATCGAACGTTGAAGTGAAGAAAAACTCCAATGCGGTCTTGTGGGGCGGGAAGGGGATTCTAGGCTCCGGCCTCATGTCGTCGCAGCCGAAATCCGAGTTCCTCTTCGCCCTGACCAATCCGGGGGCGGAAAAAGCATTGAAACTGGAGGTCGAGACGATGGGGCTCGGCTGGCGGCCGGGCTATCAGCGGCGGGGTTTTGTGACGTTCAAGGCGGACGAGCCGTTTTCATTCGATGATCTGGATGCGGACCTCGCCTGTGCGCGGCGGTTGTGCCTTTCCCTCGGGAAATCGGCGACGCGGGAGGAGGCGGAGGCGCTCATCGGCCAGGCTCAAGTGGTGCATCACGCGCGTTTTTACGAACGCAAAATGCAGGGCGTGCATGGAGATGCTCCGCCCGCCAGACCGGAAAACGGAGAAATCATCGGCACGGTCGTGGAACTCGCCGATGGAGAATTTTGGGCGGGCCTGCACCGTCACTCGCCATTTCTCAGTCCCGATCCGGCGGGGGATTCCGGGATCGTCATGCCGGAGAAATCGCCCTCGCGGGCATGGTTGAAATTGGAGGAAGCCGCGCGGTTTTGGGATTTGAAGTTTACGGGGAAGGACATCGTGGTCGAACTCGGTTGCGCGCCCGGCGGGGTGGTGCTGGCTTTGCTGGATCGCGGTGTATCGGTGATCGGCGTGGACCCGGCGAAGATGGCGGAGGTCGTGCTCGCCTCGGCCATTCCCGAGCGGGAAAACGCTCCCGCCGACCGGCCCTGGTTTTTCCACAGCCGCAAACCCGCGGCGCTCACCAGCAAGCGCGACCTCGGTCAGGGCGTCACCTGGTTCATGTCCGACATGAATCAATCGCCGGATGTGGTGCTCACGGAATGCGCCCGTTTTTGCAAAATGGCCCCGAGCATCCGCGGCGTGCTGATCACTTTGAAGCTCACCGATCTCCTGCAAGTGGCGGAAAAGGCCCGATGGTTCGCGGCGCTCGCCGCCATGGGTTTCAAAACCACCCGCCTCCAGCAGCTCAGTGTGCATCACAGGGAATTCGCGCTGCTGGGAATGCGGTGAATCCTCAAACGAGACGCCGCTCCAGCAGCTTGGCCTTGAGCGGATCGGACGCCTGGAGATGGGCCATGCCGATGGCGAGCGCGTCCGCCGCATCGGACGGCGGGGTTTCCGCCAGCCCTAACAACGCGCGCACCATGAAGGCGACTTGCGCCTTGTCCGCGGTGCCCTTGCCGACGACCGCCATTTTCACCTTCTTCGGCGAGTATTCATAAATCCGCAAGCCATGGTCGGCGGCGGCGATGAGCGCGGCGGCGCGGGCCGCTCCCATGGAAATCGCGGTCTGATGGGACTGCACGAAAATGATGCCCTCCACCGCGACTTCGTCCGGTTGGAACTTCTGGATCACGTTGACCAGATGCGTGCGGATGGCGGAGAGCGCCCCCGACTGCGGGATTTTCGATGGGATGGAAATCACATCGAACGCGAGCACTGTAGGCTTGCGCGGATCGCCCTCCAGCACGGCGTAACCGGTGTTGCGGACGGCGGGATCGATGGAGAGGACGCGCATGACTTAAGGAGTAACGACACTCCTGTCGTTACTCAGCGGAGGATTTGCCATGAATGGTGGAATGGCTCTCGATTTCGCATTTCTCCGTTTCAAAGGGAATCAACCTGGCGCAAGGACTTCCACCCAAGGTGATTGAAATTTCCTCGCTTCCCACCACTTTCTGTTGCCTCCGCTCAACGCCGCTTTTTCCCGCCGCCGCCGACTTTCTTCCGGCGCACTGGCTTGATCGGGGAGTCGTCGAGGAGCGCGGTGTAGATGTAGTCGAAGTTCTCCAGCTTCCGGCGCGGGATGGTCTTGTCGATGAAGATTTCCACGGACTTCGCGTAGTCGAGTTCGTCGGCGGTGAGGATGGTGAAGGCGTCGCCCTCGGCGGAGGCGCGGCCGGTGCGGC